>DJPV01000048.1:10583-28696 GCA_002437435.1 Lachnospiraceae bacterium UBA6403
ACTCCCACGAAGAAAAGGCACTGGTCATTCTCACGGACATCATCCATGATTTCCTCAATCTCCTTTTTCTCCGTTCTCTTGGCATATGAGATTTCCGTAGAAAAGTCGTTATTCTTATTACGGACTCTCTGCTGTTTGATGATATCCGACTCAATACCAAGGTATTTCTTCTGAAGCACCTTTGTGGTCAAATCCTTTGGAACAGGCACTACATCAATGCTCGTGATGGAATGAACCGGAAGGGAAGTAATCTCATTGATGAATCTGTCTGACAAACTGCTCGGATACTTTTTGATAAAAAGTGCCTTGCAGAATTTACTCTCATCCTCAAAATGGTCCGGGAAATATTTCACCATCCCATTGCACAGATCATTTCTAAAATCTGCCCCGACCTTCTTTGCCTTTTTGATATCAAAATCAAAGCTGCCCTCATCTCCAAGATGATAATAGTCATAGAGCACTTTCAGTCTCTCATTGCCATTAAGCGGCACAATCTCTGCCCCAAGCTCAATGAAAGCCTTGTGTATCGTTGCCTCAAGGGTAGCAAACTGTGCCTTTGCCTCCTCGAAGTTCTTTCTCTCAATCGTGATTGTCAGGTATCTCTCCTGCTCAATCCCCTGTCTGCCCTCAATAATCTTCTCTTCAATGATGTCATTGTAGATTCTTCTGTAATTATTGAAGCCATCATTTTTCTCAGCAATCAGAACCTTGTCACGGAGTTCATCCATGTTTTTGTTCTTATTGTTAATCGTAATCTTATAATTACAGTCCATTGAGTTTAAGAACTTGCAGTATCTCTCAAAAATACCAATCTGCTCGTCCTCCGTTGCTGTCGTGTAATTAATGTCCTGAAAGCGGTAGCATTTGGAATACTTATTTTTGCTTACTTCAAAAATGCCGTTTTCAGCCACCGCCATAATCTCTATGGTTTCCTGAATGGATTTAGGTGTCTTATACAAAGGCTCACTCGCCTTTTTCAGTAACTTAAATCCGTCTGTAAATAAACCCATGTCTCTAACCTCGCTTTCTTATAATGAAAGCCCGCCGGGAACTTCACCCTGCGGGCTGCGTTCCCGACCTTGCGGTCAGATACTATTCGTTTCTAATGCATTGCCTTATATGCTGCAATGCCTGCTGCCGCCGCCACAATGACTGCGACAAGTCCAAGCAGCATGTTTCTCGTCTTTTTCTTCATTGCTTCAAACTCCTCCTGCTTCTTTACAGCCGAATCAGCTGTTACAGTCTCCGGTTCAGCCTTTCTGCCTTTCTTCTTTACCTGTTCATTCTGTTCTGCTTCTAACTGCTTTATTGCAGGCTCTCCCTCAGTTGATACATAGGTAAGCGCCCTGTTTCCAAACATAAAATGCAGTTTCTTTCCCATATATTCGTAGAAATTCATCCCATTAAAGGAATAGAAACCACCAAGAGCAATCGGTGCCACACATGGAATTGCCACATAAGCAGAACCCGTAAGACCGATATACTTGTAAAGAAGAAGGACGATACCGCCACCGACCACTACGCTTGCAATGGAAAATATAAGCTGCCTTGCTGTAAGCCCCATTGCAACCGATTCCTGATAGCGGTCAATATCCTTGTTTACTTCAATAACCATTATCTTTCCTCCATTCTATAATCCAAATGCCTTGCTTGTAAGTGTCTGTGCCCCCTTTACGCTTCCAACAGTCATTGCTATCGTAAATGTCATTTCACACAGATATATAAGCGTCTGTGCCCAGTCAGCGTAACTTCCTGTAAATGCCGGAAGTCCTGCATTGATAAATGCATTACATACCACAATCGCAAGTGCCATCGTTACTGCCTCAAACACACATGACAAGAAATATTTGCAGTAGGTAGCCATTGTATGGCTGACCATTCTGTTTCCTGCCATCGTGGAACAGGCAATCGCACCGAGCGGCACAATAATCAGAATCTTTAAGAACCTGAAATACACTGTGTAGATGATAAAGAATCCACAGATAATAATGATGATTGCAAGCAAAGCTGTAAGTATCAGCATTACCAGACTTTCACCAAATCCAAGTCCCTTAATGATGTCTGCCTGTGTACTGTCAATGGCAAGCTGCGTCGTTGTCCCGGCAGATATAAGTCCCACCAGATTTCCTATGGAAGTAAAAAATGCTTTCATGATCGTGACATTATTTGCAACAAACCATTCTGCAAGTCCCAGTCGGATAAGCATACGAAATACTGATTCAAACCTCATCTCATCTTTTACATCTATACTTTCCGAGCAGAAACCAATAACAAAGAACAGCACAACGAGGGAAGAGCCGACCGCTACAAAGACCGGCTCAATACCCTCAATAACTGCCCAGGGACCTCCGCCCTTGAAACTGACCGGTGACTGTCCAAGCATTGCAAAGACCAGGGATATCTGATTGTTCCAAAATCCAAACACCGCCTCAAGAAGTGCAAGGATCTTGTCTCCAAGCTTAAAAATATCCATACTTGTTATTCACCTCTTTCCTTTTACTAAAAGGGGAAATGCATTTCCCCAATCTTAGAATCCTAAGAATGTCAGTACTGTTGAAATACCAGCCATCATAACACCTGCTACAATTCCTTTCAGAGCGGAGTTCATGGTAGATGAATCCTGCTGCTGATAGGCTTGTGCGAACTCCATGACATTCTTTGCAAGAATGATGACACCAACCGCACCAATGACAGCAATAATAAGTGTCTTTAAGTTCTCAAGTGGCTGTGTAACTGCGGAAGTATCTCCTGCTGCAAAACAAGTAGTGCTCATAAGCATTACGCCCATGAGTGCCCCGGATAACGCCGGAACGAATCTCTTTTTAAAGTGAATGAATCTGCTCTTCATGCCTTTCTCCTCCATCTGATTGTTATTTGTCGTAATAATCTCTTCTTTTCTCATGTTGTTTGTCTCCTTTTCGATAAAAAAATAAGCCAGCAGGGACATTCCCTAACTGGCTGTTAAAAGTAACTCTATATGATCAGGCAATGCCTGTTGTAATGATTAAATCGGGCTTTCCCCGATGTGGTGTGCTTCAACCATCTCCTTTCAAGGCGCAAAAAAGCACCTTAACCTTATTGGCTAAAGTGCTTAACTTTACATTCCCATTTCTTCTATCTCTTTTAACATAAATTCTTCTAGTTTCTTCTTGTCTGGTAAATGCAACATATAAGTTGAAACAAATAATTGGTTATCCATTCCAGATAATGCATATTCTACCATCTGCGAGCCTTTGTCTGTACAAAGTAGTATTCCTACTGGCGGATTATCTCCTTCTGTCATCTCATTTTTCTTATAATAACCTACATAAGCGTTAAGCTGTCCCAAATCCTCATGTTTGAACTCATCATTCTTAAGTTCAATAATAACATTGCAATGTAACAGACGATTATAAAAAACAAGGTCAATAAAATAATATTTATCATCTATTATAATTCTCTTTTGTCTTGCCTCAAAACAGAATCCCTCTCCAAGTTCTAACATAAATTCCTGCAAATGATCCATAAGAGCCTGTTCTAAATCAGATTCTGACACAGCATCCCTTGCATCAAGTCCCAAAAATTCAAATGTAAATGGGTCTTTTATTGACAGCATTGTTCCATTTGCATTATCAACAGATTTTTTTAATAAAAGCTCTGGTTTTTTACTTATGCCAGCTCTTACATAAAGGTTAGTTTTTATCTGTCTGCGGAGTTCTCTTACATTCCAGTTGCATTTCATACACTCTGTTTCGTAAAAAAATCGTTCAAACGCATCATTTAATACCATAATTTCTCGTATATGGGAAAAGGACAAGTTATTAACTAAAACATCTGGATCTGTTACAAATTCGTTCGACACTGTCGAACTTTTTCCAAAATCTGGTAATTTAAATTCGCTCGACACTGTCGAACCAATTTGAGGATATACTTTATAAAACTGTCTACAAGCCTTAAAAAGCGTATAATTCATTCCTTTTTGATCAATTTGTTTTTCCAAATTTTTCAAAAGATGAGAACCATATTCTGCTCTGTCGCTGCCATCTTGTTCGTATTCAACTATATAATAACCAATCGCCCAATTGCGCAATGTCATGAGCTGATTTACAGCACTTTTTGCTGCTGAACTTGCTTTATCATTTATTTGCTTAATACTATCTGCAAGCAGTTCAAATTCCATTGCATTACCTCCAATACATTGTCCTAAGACTATTATAAATTCGCATAGACACAGTATACCACAGCTCCTGTATCTATGCGATTTCTTTTTTATTGTTTTTGCCGATAAGCACTCATCTTCTCCACAGTAACCTCCGGATAGAAGTAAGTAAGAATCGTTGCTTTGGGAACTCCTGCAGCTAATGCTTTCTTCACTTCCTCTTTCTGCTCCGGTGTATATGACCAGTGCAGCATTCTATTTGTGATGGTATCTTCCCACTTAGGCTTTTCCCTCTCAGGATTCCTTACTGGCTTAGCACCAGCACTTCCACTAGAAGCGTTAGCACTTTCTGCATCATCTGACTTCTGTGACTCATCGACATACTCAAGCTCATTTGCCTGCTCCCTGTCAATCTTTGCCTTCTGCTCTGCTTCATCCTGCATGGAGAATCTTCTGCTTAATTCTGCATCACCAAGCATCATAAACTGCTCATAGGTAAGAGAGTCTATATACACATTCTCGCCCTTATCTTTCAGCTTTTCATAATACTTGACTGCCTTGTCTGAAAGAATCTCAAATGGCGGACCGATAAGATTATCTGCTCCTCTTATCTGATGAACATAAGGCTCTCCCTTGCCATCTGCTGTCTGGTTAAACATCGGATGATTGAATGGTATGAACTTGTTGTCCATGATAGGATCAAAGCCACGGATAAAGATAATACACTTCTTATTATCCAGCTTTCTGACTTCATCGGGTGTGAACAGTTCTCTTCCTAATACATCATAATTCCTTGAAGAGCTTCCCTGTCTGCCCTTTGTCTCTCCGCTTGACTTCTTATCAATCGTACCTTTTCCAAGTAGCTCCGACACATACTTGTGCGTACTCTGCTCGTTTCCACCAAGATAGATGAACGTATCGCAGTTGCCGGGAATTGTCTCCCAGGTATCTTTGAAAAGTGCCTTTAGCTGTGCAAAGTTCTGAATGATGATGATACTTGAAATCTCACGGCTTCGCATTGTCGATAACAGGGAACAGAAGTCATCGGGCAATGCAACATTCGCAAATTCATCTAACATAAAAGTTACATGGATTGGCAGTCTGCCTCCACAGTTAAAGTCTGCCTGATAGTACAACTCCTGAAATATCTGTGTATATAACATACCGATAATAAAGTTATAGGATTTATCACTATCAGGGATTACACAAAAGAGTGCGGTCTTTGTCTCTCCATCCCCATTTACTCCAATGCCGATATCAGACAGATTAAGCTCATCCTTGGAGAGTAATCGTAAAACCTGCTTATTCTCAAGAAATGCAAGTCTTGTAGGAGTGTTTTTATACTCACTGTTATATACAGCAGTCTTAACATCCTGTCCTTGATATTTTGTATCAAAGTTTACTACTTCCTCATTTGTCACATATCCGGCTGGCTTTACAAGCTCTTTTGCAACATACTTAGCAAATGGATAATCCTTTACAAATGCAATCTTACCATTCTCATCAGAAGTTGCTGTCGCCTTTCCATCATTACCTGTTGTAAGAGTTGTCACAAGTTCTCCCTTGCTGTAATACTTAATGCGGTTTCCGTCTGCATCCTTCTGGTTGTCTGCTGTGTAAATATCATCCGCAGCATAAACTTTGAATTTTGCTCCGGCAAGTGAGCCTTCCTTATAAACAAACTCTTTCTCATATGAGCTTGCAAGAAGTCCTCCCTTGAATCCGTCAAGTACCTCTCCCTTCTTTTCTACAGTCAGCTCTCCGACTGCAGGGGCATCGGAATATTCCACAGTAATGATCGCATCATTTGTATCACCATCTGTTTCAAATGCTGTGTCAGTATCAACAGAGATGTTGACATACTTATCATTTACAACATATCCAAATGGTGCAGACACTTCCTCAATGCGGTAGTTACCGATTTTCAGTGCCTCCGGTAAGATTAAATCTCCGTCCTCATCAGTAAAGAATGAAGTATGCTCTACCTTTGACGGATAAGTTGTGTACTGCTTCACATATTCGTTCTTATCAATATTGAAGATCTTAAACTCTGCATTTGGCACAAGTACTGTCTGCTTTGTATCGGAATCCTTCTTGATTACACGAAGCTTACTTCCTGCCTCACAGTTCCAACCTTATAGAACTTTCCTTCATACTCAAGTATATCGCCAAACAATGCCGGAGTTGTTGTAATCTCCTTAACACCTGTGACAAATACCTGAGAAATTGTTTTCATCATTGACCATCCATGATCAATACCGATTACTTCTAACTTGTTATTCATGTTCCTGTCTCTCCTTCCCTTCCGTAATAATTGCTTCCATATCCTGCTCATCTGTATCTTTTCTCCCTTCCTCTTCCATAAGCTGCTCAATAAATCTCTCTGTTCTGGACGACATTGCAACTAATGAATATAGAAAAATCAGGATGATACTTATTACGACCAACACAACAATCCAGCATAACTTCATGTATATACGCCTCCTCCTGTAGATTCTTCTAAGAGGCACTTACAATTTGCCTGACATTTTCGTTCCAGTCTTTGGAAATAAACACATTTCAAACATTCGTGCTCTGTCATAAATAATGCTTTCTCATTTCTGGCTACAATCTTTCGGTAACGCTTTTTCAAATAAGAAACATCATATAAATCCTGCTTGATTTCATTCATGGCATTTTGCTTCATTATCGCTGTATTCAGTGAATTAATGTAGCTGACGAACTTTTCCTCAGTGCTTATATCCACACCTTTAAAAGTTAATTCCATTCACTACTTACCTGCTTTCTACACGGCTCATGCCATGTAGGTGTGCTTTTTTCCCATTTGCCTGCACACATAGGAATTACAGATAAGCCGCATTTGCGTTTACGACGCATTAAGTTAAATTAAATAATGCTATCCTCTCTACCGCCTTTTCGAGAGCCAGGAAGTTCCCTTTGAACACCTTCATAGTTTATTATCCTTCCGCAACAGTATTGACTACCCTTACTCGCTCCACTTTCATTTCTCAATCCTTCAGCACTCTTCGCAAGTATATTTGATTTCCATTAGGTATCTGAACCGGAATTATCACTATATCTGTAATTGTTATTCAATTGTATGAGCTGCTTTGCAACTCGCAGGATTATGATATAGCAAAATTTTGAATCCTTGAACTTCGCCAAAAGAAGTATTTTCAACATATCTATTCTTTTTATGTTAGTCCTCATTTGTGGTCTGTTCGTATTCTCATTATATAGTCCACATTTGTGGTTGTCAATATATTTTCAAAATAATGTACCACTTTTGTGAACTCTGTGTTAAAATATTCATATCAATTTGTTTGAGGTGATTATTAATGGATAATAGACATTCAATTGGAAGTAAAATTCAAAAATATAGAAAATTAAAAGATATGACACAGGACGAATTATCAAAACAGTCCGGTATTTATTTATCTACCATAAAGAAATATGAAAGCGGTGAACGAAATCCAAAACCAGATCAGCTTCAAAAAATAGCAGAAGCTCTTGGCATTAGCGTAACTGTATTTCTTGATTACGATATTAATACTGTTAGTGATGTTCTTTCTTTAGTTATGAAGCTTAACGAACAATCCCCATTGAAAATATCTGCTGATAAGGATAAAGATGGCAACTACATCCCCAGCAGCATACACATGATATTTGAAGATTCACAAATAAATGAAGCTATTTGTTCTTATCTAAATTGTAAACAACAGATGGATTTAATTGCCTATGAGGATAATGATAAAGCTGTGATTGAACAGCAAAAAGAATTTTATGATGATAAGATTAACAGATTGCTCTTATTTAACGAATGTATTAAAAAAATCCGCTAAATTGCGGATTTTTTCATTGCTAGGACTCTATTATAATACTTCTCTTTACATATCCTGAGTAGTTTATCACCTACTCAAATAGCTTTGGTAAATCGTTGGTAAAAATCTACTGTAACATCCCCAAAACACTGTAAAATCAAGTATTTTTAATCAAGGTTAGTATGTTGCCGTGGCAGATGAAAAGTACTTTTATCATAATTTTCCTATCTCAAAATGCCCTGTAACGCCGAGTTTTGCGTTGATTTATCGGCTTTTCTGGGCATCGTATTTTCCCTGTTAATGACTACACTTTTTGCAAAATACTTCAAAATGGTGCAATTCAAGGCAATGTGTAGTAGTCAAATCGTAGTCAGTTAAGGGGGTTCAGACTACTGATGGGGGTGTACATTATTTAACGAAAGGGGGCTAATCTCTGTTTTACTCTCTCATCTTTAATATCTATCTCAAGATATTTTTAATGCAATAAAATATGTTGGAAAATCATACCCATCTTTAGACAAAATTATTGATGCAACTCTTGTTGATGCATTAGGATATGTCAATTCTTCATATTTTCTTTTTACTTCTATAGGAAATTTATATGTTTCTAAATATGCAGAATATCTTTTCCAAAAAAATTCAAAATCGGCTGTACTTACATACGAAGCAATAAATGTTGCGGTTCCTAACGAGTTATAATTCACAATAGCTTTATCAATATGAGTAGAAATATATGACTGATTAACACAATCTAATTTTAGTCCTTCAAAAATTGCTATTTCTTTTCCATTCTTTGAAAGTAAAATATCAACCTCAGCTGCATCTTTACCATTAACAGATATGCCGTGTCTAGTCTGATCTTTAACCTCTTTGTAGCCTTTAATCGATAGCATATCTCTATAATAGTCATTAATGCTGTTTTCCGTACTACTCTCATTAAATGAGTAATTTAGACAGACTCGCTCCCCTATTTGAATCAAATCACTAAGTACAACCTTAGCTATTTCAATATCTGCATTCAATCTATCTTCATTTGTTTCTGGCATATCATCTAAAACATCATTAGGAAAAAAATACATGTCTCTAACTAAAAATCCAGATTCACTAGGTTTTAATGCTTTTTCTAGTGCAGTTTCAAAAATCAATTTGTTATCTTTTAAACAAGTTATATCTGCTGAAGAACCTTCGAAAGTAATATCAATTGCCTTTTTATTCCAATTATCTCCATGAAGTCCCGCATAATAGGCCAAACCGACATCATCATACTCATATATACACTTTTTAAACGAATCCGCTACATTTGATTTTTTCATTTGCTGTAAATACTGACAAACACGCCTATCAAAATTACTAGGTAATTTGTACGAAAAATCAAAATCTCCCAAAATACTTGCCTCCTTTATAAATTCTTTTGCCTTCAAAACCAGTCTAATTCTTTATTGTCACTGAATCACTTTATATTTTTATTGATTATCTGCATCTGTTTGTCACGCGTCGAATTATAGTTCCAAGGACGGCTGCTTCACTTCACAATATGATCCAGATACTGCATGACTAGTCCGACTCGATCTCTGTCGCTCTGAACGCCACCATACAGACTTTCTTGTACATTCTGTCTAATTAAGAAGTAATTAATTATACTATCATTATCAAATCTAATTATAATATGATTGAAGAATTTCTGGTAAATCTCTTTTGTTAATATCCAGTCTCGATAAGTGAACTGGTTGTTGTTTAAGCAAACTATATAATTCCATGGCTTCTGTTAAATTATTCTTGACATTCCGAATCAAAGATTCCCCTATGCCCATTACATAAAATCTATTATGAGAAATTCCCACTTTTAATATAATAAATAAGAATAATGCGCTTATAGAACTATCACTAGTCAAATTATAATATTTTTGGCATATTGATCCAATTGTATCTGTATAATTAAATCCCCACATTTGACTTGTATAATAATCCTTCAATTATCTAACAAGATTTTGCAATAATTCTAATTGTCTATATTCTAAATGTATATAATCATCAGAAGAAAGAGCAAAGAAAAACTTCTCAATTGAATCCTCTTGTGCATGAGACATAAGTTTTAAAGCAAGATTTCCAACATCACTAAAATCCATCATCCCCATTTTCAAAAGAGAAATACTAGTACTAATATCATCATTTGCTGTAATTTTAAGTATATTTTGATATACATTATCCACCATGCTTTTTAATTCTCTTGAACTAGCAAATCGCCTATCTGCATGAGGATTTGTGCACTTATCAACTATATATCCGATTTCATCATTTGGAATCGAATGTTGAAGAAAATTAGTGACTATATCTTCAAGTATTTTTCCAAAAGCAAAAATATCCGTTTTATCATCTACATTTTCTGAATTTTGAGCTTGCTCTGGTGATATATATCTTTGAGTTCCAAACACATCACCATACTGTGTTAGGCGAAGAGAATTGGAATCTATCTGTCGACCAAATCCCAGATCACTAATAGCTATATCTGTATCTGAATTATATAATATATTTTGTGGCTTCAAATCCCTATGTATTACTCCTTGTTCATGCAAATATATAAGACCATTTAATACTTCCGCTATAACATTATATTGTCTGTCAAAATTATTATACAACATAGGAATAATTTGTACGATACTACATTGATACTTTGGCATAATATAATATTTTTTCTTTGCATTTTAAATAGAATTTATATTTTTCAACTAAATCTCCCCTTTAGTATTTCTATGTTAAAACTAACAATAACGTATCATTTCATTGTTTCAATTACTATACTATCCATTCGTATTCGAAATTTTTCTGATCTAAACATTTCTCCAGCAATTTTACCCAAGCAATACACCTACCTCACCCCAAAATAGCAGGTAGTTTTTCCTTTTCCTTCTTTCCTCAATTCTCCTGATGCAACCAATTTTCGCAGTGCACCTTCAATAGAACTGTCACTGAGTGTAGGGCATAGCTCCCGTATATCCTGCTTATTGAAACGTCCAATTTTATTATGACTTGCTCTCCGTACCATTTCAAGTGCAGGCAGTTTTATTTCAACCAACGCCATTCTGTCTTCAAAATCTTTATAGGCAGCAAGGATGGTTCCAAGTAAATATTTGATAAATGGCACTACATCTTCTGTTCCATCATGCCAGCCCGGCTGAGCCGCAGCAAGAGCCTCATAGTACAGGTCTTTATTCTTGGCAATCTTTGCTTCCAATGAGACATACTTTCCAACATAGAATCCACTCCGATACAGCAGTAATGTAGTGAGCAGACGGCTCATTCTTCCATTTCCGTCATTGAAAGGATGAATGCATAAAAAGTCATGTATAAAAACAGGGATAGCAATAAGTGGCTCCAATTCCATATTTCCTATGACACGATTGTATTCCTCACAGATTCTGTCGAGTGCCTCCTGTGTTTCAAACGGAGCAGGTGGTGTAAACAGCACTTCAACATGTCCATCCGGATAAGTAGCACTAATATAATTCTGTACATTCTTTGTTTGCCCTGCAATCGGATTGTTCATATGACTATATAACATCTTGTGCAGTTGCAAAATATAATTTTTTGTAATAGGAATTGCATCAAAGCTATCATGAATAACATTCAGCAAATCACGATACCCCGCAATTTCCTGCTCATCCCGGTTCTTAGGTGTTGTCTTTTCTTCAACAAGCTGACGAATTCTGGTACTCGTCGTAACAATGCCTTCAATAGCATTAGACGCCTCGGTACTTTGTATTTTTGCAATCTCTACAAGTTTATCAAGTTCCTTTGGACGCTGCCTCAAATACATCTCCTGTTTTCCAGCTTCTTTATAAATAGCAGCAATTAAACCTAAAATCTCTGAATCCCATTTCTGGTATTTAATTGCAGAATAATTGAAGTTTCGCATTCCCTTACTCCTCCTTCCTTTCCCTTAAATAATAGTGTTAATTAAGGGAATAGTCAATAAATTAAGCCATTTATCTCATAGTATTTTATCCCAATTAAGGAAATATTATTTTTACCTATCTAATCCCTATTCCTCTCCATCTCCCTCTGAATCCAGGTCATGATCACATCCACAAGATACTCCTGCTGTATCTGGCTTAATTCCCTGCCCGGCTGTATCTTATGCCATTTCCGGATACACTCCCTGCAGCAGGTTGCAGTTGCATGTTGTGCGATAAATACCGGATGCCCTTTCATCGGTGTCTGTTTTCCGTCGTTTGGAATAACCGCCGGAGTCTCCCGCTTTGCAATAAAGTCCTGCGCATGCTGCCTTATAGTATCCAGACCTTTTTCATTTATGTAATCAATATCCTTCTGCTTTAAATGAAAACTGCTTCGGAACTTGGAATTACCAAGTCTCTCAAATAGCTGCTTATACCATTCCTCTTTTGTCATTAAAATTCTCCAAACTTCTTATGGCATCCCAACACTTCCTGTCAGAATGTCATCTATAAACATAAATACTATATTATTCTTCCCCATGCTCCTTCACAACCAGTCTGCCTCTGCCCTTCTCCTTTGCAGCATAGAGTGCATTATCCGCTTCCTCATATAACTGGTTAAAGGTTGCTTCTGACTTTGCGACGACTGCTCCCATGGAGATGCTTGTGCCGCCTTCGGTGTATTTTACTGTCAGGTTTACTTTATCAAATATCTGCTGTGCACGCTCCCGGATCGTTTCTTCTGGTACGCTCTTGTTGAAGAACAGCATTGCCGTAAATTCATCACCACCCATACGGCAGGCAAAATCTCAAAATTATCATCTACAGACACGATATTCCACGACTCATCTACCACATACCTGCTGTACTGAACCGTATGTACGCTGAATGCTTCCTGCAAATCAGCATTCTCATCCAGCGTCATTCTCTGTCTGCATTCTGTGTCTGCATTTTCCTGCACTGTCATATCACTCTGGTCCATCAGATCAGCATACTGCTCCGTTATCAGATGGATAAATTCTGAAACGATAAATGGATCAAACTGCGTTCCGGCACATCGTTTCAGTTCTTCAACCGCCTTTGCACCCGGCATTCCCGTCCGGTAAGACCGGTCATTTACCATCGCGTCAAATGCATCCACAACCGCGATCACACGAGATAAGACCGGGATGCTCTCTCTGCTGAGTCCGTCCGGGTAACCATTTCCATCCCATCTCTCATGATGGTGACGGATCTCCAATGCGATCTGTTTTAACTCCGCATTACTATTTGCAATCTCATAGCCTTTTTCTACATGTGCCCGCATGATCTTCCATTCTTCATCCGTAAGTTTGCCCGGCTTATTCAAATCTCCATTGGCACACCGATTTTCCGATATCATGGAGCAGACAAAGCAGTGACAGCTTACTCTGCTGGATATCTGATAATTCAATCCGCTTACCAAGCTCTGCACCCATAATCTGTGTCCGCCGGACATGATGCTCTGTATCACTGTCGCATTCCTCAAGTGCCCGTATCAGGGATGCCAGCATATCCGAATGAATAGATTTGCTGTCTACCAGCTTCTTTGTCCGCATTGCTGCCGCTGTATCCTGTATGACATCTGCAATATTCTGATTCTCATCTGCCACCGCACTGACCGCATACTGTATACTTCCATCAAATATTTCCTTAACTTTGGATGCGCATACAGACATTTCATCCTCGCTGCTACGGCTGCATAATGCAATCAGATTTGCATCAGTTCCTCTGACATAATAAGTACGTTCCGGAAAACATTTTCGCATTGTCTCTGAACGCAAATGAACCTTCTGATCTCCTGCCTGACTGCCAGGTGTGCTGTTGATCACCGACAAACTGTTTATATCACAGATTGCAACTTCAACAGGAAATGTAAAATGACCACTTTCCTCAAGTGCGAACCGTTTGAAGCTCTCCCATTTCTGGAAGCCCGTAAGCATATCTGTTTCCAATGCAATATCGGAGAATACAAACATCTGTCCAAGCTTCCTGCCCTTTTTATTTTCAAGCTTTCGGATATCACACCGGAGCGGATGTTCCTCTGTGTCCGTCTTGATACAACACTGTAACGAGAAACTGTCATCATCCGACGCTGGATCAAATGACAAATTATATGTATTAAGAAAATCCTGAAGATTTTCGCATTTGCCAGACAGATTTTCTCCAAGGAAATCATCTGCTCTGTCGTTATGGAGGATCAGATGATCATCATAATCGAACAGAACCATGCCCTGTCCTATATTTTCAAATATACTTGTTTTCAATTTGTTAAGCATTCCATGGGTAGAATAATTGAAGCAGCTCCAGTATATTACAAACGACACCAGACTGTAGCCACAGATCGAATAGTCCAAAAGATTGTAAACTTTATCCCCCGGCAAAAACAGGAATATCGCATTTATCCCTACGATGACCAGAATTCCAAAAATAACACTGCTGTATTGCAACCGGTATTCTTTTGGGATCCTGCAGATTTTCCGGATCAACAGGAAAATAACAATACCAACCATTGCATAGGAAAAAAGCAAATGAAGATTATACAACGGCTTCATTTGATAGCTGTATTTTGCGATCAGGGTATCTCTCCGCTCGTAGCCAATCGCAATCTCGGTAAACGGGTTAATCGCAAATAAAATAAGCTCATATACACAATATGAAAAACAGCATGTAATTGCTGTTATTCCTCGCTTTGAAAATTTTCCTTTTGTAAAATAAACGGTAAATACAAGGAGACATACGAGCATGTAATCGATACTTACAAAATACAGGCTTGACATAAACGCCATGCTTATATAAGAATCACTGATAATACTGATCAGATAACTGACATCTACGATAGCCGCACCCATACAGGTATAGCCAAATACTTTTCCCGTTTTGTTGTTGATCTTCATGGATTTAACTGACAACAAAACATCCGTAACCGCAATAATAATTGATATAACTATATATGCATTGATTATAACTGCCTCATTCATACAAAACCTCCCAAGTCCTGACAAAACCTGAATTTATTTTACTATTTTTGAGGCAGTATGGCAACATTTATGCGTGTCATAAAAGCTGGTATTTTACTTGAAATGTAAAAACAAGAGACTATTTGGCAGGCATCGCATCACACACATACACTTGTCGGCTGTTATAGCCACTCTTCTTGAATTCTGAAAATAACGCATCTATCTTTGTCGGCGTTACACAGATCAAGTTCATTGGTGGATCTAACTTCTGCAATGCTGCAAGTGGGATCTTCTTATATTCTGCATGTGCATTATATACATCTGAAAATGGTTCGATCAGCTCCGCTTTTCCCATAACCTGAACACTGCTTAAATTTCCAAATCCTTCATATTTATCAAAGATGGCAAGACACACATTTGCATTTTTCTCAAGCCCGATAAACTTCTCTCCACCTTCTGAAAGCATCCAGAATTTCTCATCGTGGAAGCTGTATTCGATCGGTGTGCAGCGTACGAATTCACCTGTTCCTGTAGCCAACGCACAGGTATTATTCTTTGCAACATATGCATCAATTGCTTTCTTTAAATCTTCACGAGGCATATCTGTCTGCTCTTTTTTCGTCCAATATTCTGCTGCTTCCTTAAACTGTTCATGTGTCATGAAAACGACATCTCCTTCTTATCTTCCATTCGATACCTATAACATCCGTGCTCTATACCACCCATATTGACAATCGTTTTGTCTCCTGTCAGTTAACGGTAATCTGCTGATACATCCAAATAGTCTCTCTTGCCACTGATATAATCTGCATAAGCCAGTTCCGGATCTTTGCCCTTAAATACTGTGCAGATTCCGCACATATCACAATCAGCAATACACCGAAATGTATCATTTATATATTGTCTTCTTTCCTCTTCTGTAGAGGATTCTATCTCTGGTGGTCTCATCCTGCCACCTACCGAACCATGCCGGAATTACTTCTGTAGCTTTCATTCAGTTCCCGCAGTTCTTTCTCTCCATTAATATACAGCTCATAAAAAGCATCCACAGAGCCACCGCCCAGATTGTCACAGCCATTACAAAAATCACAGACTCCTCCGCACTGGCTGAGTCCCTCCTGAACGATCCGTATTCTTTCTTCTCTGGTTGTATCCTTTATCAATATACTTTTTATTTCCATAATACTGCCTCCATTCATTCTGTAATAGAATATAATTTATCAAATCTTACTGCTATAACCGTTATACCACAATTAGTTTTTACATTCAATTGTTGTTGCCACCTGTTGCAAATGGCAAAAATTTTTCCAATTTTCCATTTGTTTCTTTTAAGATTACCAGATCCTTATACTGCACCTCATTTGTATTATCTTCTATATTTAATGGCTGACTGATTTTACAGATATTATATGTGCCTTTATTCCTCCATCCGGAATAACCATGATCTGAAGAGAATATGTCTTATCTCCTACACTTGCTGTGATCGTCGATGTTCCGATCTTCTTCATCGTAATTCCTACAGAAATCGACCGGTATGTATATGTATAATTACCTTTTAACTGCACAGTCTTATCACTTTCACCAATCTGTGCCACCTTTGTATCAGAGCTGGTAAATACGACCTTCTCTACTCCATCAAAGAAAGCATTTGCAGCATAAAATGAAAACATATGATAACCATCACTGATTCCATTGGTTTCTACCTTATAGATCAGATTTCCATCTGCATCATGCTCCAGACCGGAATAATATTCTTCCCAGCCATCCTCACTCAGTGATCCCTCGGCATGAACCTTCGGCATCACAAATACACACATGCACAATATAACCACTGCCAATGCAGCTATATATCGTACAAGCCTTATCCTCTTATTTATCTCCATCTTCTCTGCTCCTCTTTTATTTTTCTGTCACCTGATATATTTTCCTGCAAAATCTGTGCCTTCTATCCCACATGATCTTACAGCGGCAGCGGTAAAATACGCTTTACAAGTTTTATCCACTGATCAGCAGTCGCAAAATGCAAACATATAGTACTTTCTTCGTTGCCATAATATAAAACAGGATGCGAAATTTCCACGCACCCTGTTCAGTTTTCTTATTTAATTTTATCTGAAATACATATGAAAATCAAGACAGCCGACTAACATATATTTTATTTAGCTTACAAAATCTTTCCATCAGTTGAAATCGTAACCACATTCCATGGAAGGAATTTGCCGCTGTTCTGAAGTGCATTCTTTACTGCCATCTCAATGCCACCACAGCATGGAACCTCCATTCTCACAACCGTAACGCTCTGAATATTATTATTCCGGATGATCTCCGTCAGCTTTGCAGAATAATCTACCATATCAAGCTTCGGACAGCCAACCAGAGTGATATGCCCTTTGATAAAATCTCGATGGAAATTTGCATATGCGTACGCTGTACAATCGGCTGCAACGAGAAGCTTTGCTCCATCAAACCAAGGTGCTGTCACCGGAACAAGCTTGATCTGTACCGGCCACTGACGCAGCTCTGACTCCTGCTGTACAATCATTGCTGCCAACTGCTGTACAAGCTCAGGTGATATTCCTTCATTCTGTACAGTCTTTCTTGTAGCTTCAGCAGCTCTTGTCTTTTTGTCATACTGATCTCTGTTAAATGTCCTCATAGCCGTACCCGGACAACCACATGGCAACGGTTCTCCTTGCGAACTGCCTGCTTCATTTCCCATTTTTGTATCATTTTCTTTCTTTGTATCATTTCCTGTCTTTACTGCATTTAATGTATTTCCGTTCTTTGCTGCCTTCTCAGCCTTTTCCGCCAGCACCGCTGTCTCGTCATAGTCTGCCGCTTCACGCTCAACAAATGTAATAGCCCCGGTCGGACAGGTTGGAAGACAATCTCCCAGTCCGTCACAATAGTCATCCCGAAGCAGCTTTGCCTTACCATTCACCATTCCGATCGCGCCCTCATGGCATGCCGATGCACATGCACCACAGCCGTTACACTTTTCTTCATCAATTTCTATAATCCTGCGAATCATCGTTTTTCCTCCTGAATATCTAATACCTGATCATCCTATTACAGCTTCTGTTATATCTGCCACTATATTGATTGACATTATACATTGTGACTTTCTTTCATTACTTAACTGACAATCAAGTTCTTGATTTTATGTGCTTATTCTAATATATTTATTTCAGAATGTATGTTGGATTTCCAACAAAATAACATT
>DJPV01000048.1:28769-29759 GCA_002437435.1 Lachnospiraceae bacterium UBA6403
AATTACAGGAGGAAATAGAAGCTTTATGAACAAACATGATCTTACATCCTATATTGATGCCCTGTCTGCCTGCCGCCTGTTTTCCGGCATCGATGAACAGGATCTGCCTGCCATGCTTACATGTCTGGGTGGAAATCACATTCATGTAAAAAAGGGTGATTCCATATTCATAGAGGGTGATCCAGTCCAGTACATCGGAATCATTCTTACAGGAACAGCTCAGGTGATCCGGGAAGATTATTATGGAAATCGAAGCATTATGACAAATCTGCTGCCCGGTGATCTGTTTGCAGAAGTCTTCTCCTGTGCAGGTCTTTCTGCTGTACCGGTCAGCGTCTTTGCCATAACCGACAGCGATATCCTGCTACTGAACTGCCAGCATCTTCTGATCTCCTGTTCAAATTCCTGTAACTTTCACAACACATTGATCCAGAATCTGCTGCAGGAGATTGCCCGGAAAAACCTTGCATTAAATCAAAAAATCCGCTATATGTCAAAGAAAACGACCCGTGAGAAATTAATGGCATATCTCTCCGATCAGGCAAAACAGAAACACTCGGATATCTTTACGATTTCATTTAATCGACAGGCACTTGCAGACTATCTCGGTGTAGAACGCTCCGCAATGTCTGCCGAAATCAGCAAACTAAAAAAAGACGGAATCATCGATACTAAAGGATCAACTTTCCGCCTATTCTAAAAACATGCTTGCAAAGAGCATATCTTACTATACAAGTTTGTGGCATAAAACATCACACTGACGGTATATATTTTATGAAGCAGACCTATCCACTCTGTGTAACTTCGATCTAACCTCGGCAAAACCTCGCCAAGGTCTTAGTTACTCATGTCGATCCTTAGCGATCCGCTATTAAATGGGAGCTTAGTACCGTTACATGAGGATAAAACGAAAATACTCTGCGTAATAAAGATATATATACTGTCAGTGTGATGTTTTTGTTCATACCCTAATTTTCAAGGATGCTCTTT
>DJPV01000031.1:0-4144 GCA_002437435.1 Lachnospiraceae bacterium UBA6403
GCAACACCAAAGAAGTAGAAGCGTTATACTCAGCATTCTAAAATGTTAATCATTTTAAAGAATGCTGAGAAATAAGACGTTTTACTACTAAAAGATGAGCATTATTCGTTAGCGCAATCCACAAAGTCTTGCCATTTCATCTTCGTTGCCCTCCCACATTGGTGCTTCATCAGATACAGGTGTTGGAACAGATTCCATTGCGTCTCTAAGCTGTTCAACCGATGGCTTTGCATAGTAGCTTTTGGTTGTATCAGTTCTGGCATGTCCTAATACTGTAGAAACAAGCTCAATGGCGATTCCATCCTGATAAAGATTTGTGGCTCTGGTTCGGCGGAACATGTGACAGTGAACTGAATCTGGAAGGCTAATCCCTGTTTCACTGACAAGAGCTGCATATTTTTTTATAATCCGCTGGACATTTCCAACGGACATCCTGTCTGTTACACCTTTTATCGTTGTGGAAAATAAATATGCTTCTTTGGAAGAATTACTGTGATATACACGTATATATTCCCTAAGGTGCTCGACTGCTTTAGCTGTTAATTGTATGGTTCTCTCTTTGTTACCTTTGCCGGTTATGAAAATATTAGGATATTTGGATTCCATTGCGATATCACATAAGCGAATGTTAAGCAGCTCACTGATTCTTACAGCTGTATCGTAGAGAAGAATCAAAATGGCACGGTCTCGTACACCGAATTTCGTATTCGGCGGTGCGGACAGTATTGCAGCAAGTGCATCATCGGACAGAATAGGTTTTTCCTTTTTAATGGTTTTGCATGGTGAAATCTGACTGATTGCCAGGGCAACTGACTGAATTGATATGTCCATATCCGAGGCATAGTTCAGATAGGCACGGATAGCCGCAACTCTTACATTTACAGTTGATGGCTGGCTGCCATTTGCAAGCAGATATTCTCTAAAATTATAAATACATTCTTGGGTGCAATCGGAAAACAGAAAGGTACTTATGGACTTACCTAATTCACCTACAAGGTAGTTTTTAAATATTGTAAGGGAATCCCTGTAGGATTCTACTGTAGCCTGACTGCGCCCGGCCTGCTTTACCAAATAAATATTTAGAAAGTTCCATGTTTGAGAAAAGAACAGCTGATCAGTCGATATCTTTGCTGATTTATTCTTCATAGGGAATCACCTCCGGAATGACCTTTCCAGACACTGAATCTTTCTCTCGGATAGTATCAAATGCCTTTTCTACAAGATGATAGTAATAATACGTTTCATCAGGACTTTTGTGTCCAAGG
Source organism: Lachnospiraceae bacterium UBA6403 (assembly GCA_002437435.1). Lineage (GTDB taxonomy): Bacteria > Bacillota > Clostridia > Lachnospirales > Lachnospiraceae > Coprococcus. The sequence continues at coordinate 1,266 of DJPV01000031.1, forward strand.
TATCTGCTTAAATATGGGAGCATAGTGTTTGTATCAATTCCCTGATGCATCCACTCATTAAATCTCTCTACTACAAAAGCATGGCGTAAACAATGGGGTGTCGGATGTTTATCAATCGTCTTGGCAACTGGAAGCATAGCCCAATGGCGGTTAAAACTTGATTCCACTCCAGAGCACGAAACAGGCTTATGTGGATCTTTTCCCGGAAAAGCCCAGTCAATTCCAGGAAAAAGCATTTCCTGATGTTCTTTATAGTTTTTAAGTACCGGAAGGCTATCCTGTGGAAGATATACAAGACGGTCCTTGTTACCTTTTGATCCAAGGACAGTAAGGATTCCTTTATCCAAGTCTATGTGCTCCCATTTTAGCAATCGCCCTTCTGACAGACGCAGACCACAGCAAAATAACAAGAGAAAAAGAATCTTGCACTCTCTATCGAGTCTAAATTGTTCTGAATTATGAGACGTGCGGATATCCATTTTCTGTAGCAGTCCCTTAACTTCCTCTTGTGATGGAATGTAAAGAACCGGGCGATAAGCCTTGCAGAAAAAATTAGGAATGTATGCTTCCTGACCAAGGGAAAGGATATATTCACTCAGCACTTTCACTATCGACATACGGCGATTATGATAGGCATCTCCTTCGCCTGGTCTGGCTTCAGACCATTTGGCTGCCATTTCATAGGTGACTGTTGTCAGTTCCGGATAATTCCGTACGCAAAAGGTATCAAAGCGTTTTAACAGCTTTTCTTCGGAATTATAGGCATATCCATCAACTCGCTTTTGCTGTATAAGTCCTTCGATATAATGCGCCAGACCGCTCTCAAAAATGTATGTCATGATAAAACACCTCCAAATTCCAGAGGGCAGAGCCTCATTTTATCTTCGTCTCGTTCAAGATATACCTCAGCAGTTTCCTGACGTGCATGCCCGAGAGCGTTAGAAATATCATCAAGTCTGTTGCCTGCCCGAAGCATTCTTGTGGCAAATGTTTTTCGTGTCATATGAAAGCCCTGACCAGCAGATAATTCAAATCCATATTCAGCAAGTATTCTTTTTAAAGCTCCACGGCACGCTGTTGTAACTTTAAGTGGAATATATGGTGCCTGATGGCGGATAAATATATATCCGTTGCCTGCGACAGCCGATTCCGGGCGTCCATTCATGATGTATTGATATACTGAATTACCTACATCTGTTGGAACTGGAAGCGTTATTGCTTTTCTTGTTTTCTGCTGAATGAAGGAAACTGTTTTGTTTTTCCAGTCAAAATCATTTACCTGAAGCTTTAGGATGTCTGCTCCCCTGATACCCATTCGAAGTCCAAGCATAACCATGGCTGTGTCCCTGAGTTCCATGGGAGTAGAAGCTTTCTCACGATATTCATATATTTTCTCGACCATATCATCACTCAGAACATCAACTATGCCGCGATGAGGAGCACCGCTTGCAGATACTGCAAAAGCAAGTGTTGGTGAAGTCAGATCCTGGTCAGCCATGTACCGTAGAAGCTGACGAAGTTTGATTCCATATGCATTTTTACTTTCTGGGGTCGAATGGACATCATGGTTATGAAATGCTTTAACTACATCGGGTGTTATGGAAACTGGATTATCTATTCCATTATCTTCAAGATATTTGAAGAAACTGCATCCGGCTGCCCTGCACATAGTAAGTGTCTTATCGGTCATTCCATCCCGTCTGCGGCTTTCTATGAAACCATCAAGGATGCTTTTACTCCATGATGGAAGATGATTAAACGCACGCTTCGGCTCAGCGATTATGTTGGATTCCATTATGCCCTGGAGATACTTTTCAAACATTCTGATAGTGTGTGAACGATGAGCTGATACGGAACTGCTGGCTTTGATCTGATCCGAACAATCCGGAAGTATATTTATCCATGATGTCACAGTTCCTGCCGAGTGTTCCAGATGGTTAAATTCCAGGAACATGAAATACCATGTGAAATCATTGCGATAAACAGCTTTTGATGATTCCCTATATTTCCAATCGTCCAGAGCGTCAAGATATTCATCAGCTTTAAGTTCAAGGGGTACACTCGGATGAAATGCGGTACCTGTTTTAGAAAGTCTCATACTAAGCAGTTTTTCAACATTCTCACCAAAAAGAAACAGCTGATAACACTCTGGCACATCACCTCTGCGGTGAAGATATTTCATAAGTGCTGTCATGGCACATACCGCATTCTGACGTCTGGCAAGAGATTTACGGGATTTGCAGTAAGTATTCCAGTATTCGATAAGAGTATCTATTGTTATTGCTTCCGGCTCTGTAACTCCAAGGGAAGTAGCAAGCCTGAAGAACTCTTTGATGGCAACAGAATACGTATGGTAATAGCAGGGATTCTGTGTGATCGCATAGTATTCTTCCAACTCATATGTCAGGCGAAAAAAGGATTCCGACATTCCGCTTCGGCAGAAAAAACTGTCTTCTGAGCGGCAGAAAGAACTTTTGATATTTCCAAAGAGCAGGTAATGCTCAAGACGGAACAGAGCATTTCTATATTGAGAACACGTCTCATGGGAAATTTCCTGTTTTTTAATCTCAAGCCAGTCAAGTGCGGCATCCATTGAAAAATGAATGCCCTTATCCATCAGGTACTTGAAAAGTGTAGTATAACAGGTTCTGTGCATGTCTATATTTTTACATGCACTGTCTGGCTGCTTCATCATATTAAGAATTGATGAAATGGCATCTAAATAGTTTATTTGCATATCAAATGCGCTCCTTTCCGGCTTCCCATTCGAGGAGAAACCTAATTAATAGCGTATCTGATAATGCTCATCTTTTTTACAAGAAAGTGAGGATTTATGGGAAATAATTTAAAAAATCAACATTATAAAAACATAGGTATAA
>DJPV01000031.1:4243-4400 GCA_002437435.1 Lachnospiraceae bacterium UBA6403
TGTCAGCATTTTGGTATAGATACCTCTGATTATTCTTTTGGGTATATTGCAGGTTGGAGCAGCGGAAGAGATACCAAAGAACTTAGATCTTCCATGGATACGATACGCAGGACAGCTTCGGAGTTGATTACCGGGTGTAGTACAGCAAATTAAAAAT
>DJPV01000081.1:0-33228 GCA_002437435.1 Lachnospiraceae bacterium UBA6403
AGCAGTCAGCGAACGGAGAATCAAAGCAAGCAGGTGGCTCATCAGAGAGTGGAGAAGCCGGAAACGGTCTGTCTGAGATGACAGATACCGGGAAAGAACTGCTATATGGTCTGACATGTTTTGATTATTTTACAAGAACCGACGGAAAGGGGCACACACTGCACTGTGAGGTCGAGTACCTGATCGCAGGGCGGGACAATGACTATGATAATCTACAGGCTGTTGTAAATCGGATCATGCTTCACAGGATGCCTGTTAATATGGCTGTGTTATTGACTGACCCGGAGAAGATGGCAGAAATCGACAGTATAGCACTGACATTATCACTTGCGCCGGGAATTACATATGGAGCAGCCAAATATCTGTTGGTGGCATGTCTGTCTTATGCGGAGACATTGGTGGAGATCCGATCGTTACTTGCAGGACATAAGATCCCGTTGGTAAAGACAGGGGCGGAATGGATCGTAGATTTTGACAGTATCGGAAAGCTTACGGAACTCGATCAGATAAATTATACAGGTGCAGATGGTGTTGATTACCGGGCGTTTTTATTTCTGTTTCTGGCAGAAAAAGGAGATGCCATATACGAGCGTATGTGTGATGTTATACAGATGGTTGTAAGGGAAAAACAGCCGGAGTTCTTGATGGAAGACTGTATCTGTGCATACACGGCAGACCTTAATATCCGGAAGCATGGGAGAAATTTCAGTATAGCCATAGAGACTTCTTATATGGGGCAGAGATAGAATCTGGCATGGATTGATTGCCAGAGATATGTTGAATTAAGATGATTGCGGAGATATATCGTATCAGGATTGGAATCAGATATTAATGTCTGGTGACATTTGATGATCGTTTAGACCTTGGAGAGGGTCTGAAAAAACTACTACAAAGTTATATAAGGGGTGGTGTTATATGCTCTCTTGTTTGTCAGGTGGCATGATTAATATGATAGTAATACACGTAAAAAAAATAATTGTATGTATATTGTCCCCGTCTCTCCACGGAAAGTCAGATTTTGGTATCATGCGCAGGACAAAGAGAGTGTATAAGACCATCCCTTTAGATCATAAACAAACAGGAAATCAGGGAAGTGCAACATTAGAAGCTATGCTGGTGTTGCCGCTATTTTTAATGACAGCGTTTGCCTGTTTCCAGATCGGGAATCTTCTTCAGACCAGAATGTTGGTATATGAAGCGATGCAGGAGACTGCACAGTATATGGCGGAGGTCAAATATAAATATATGGAACTGGCAGATGCAGAAGCTGATACGGGATTGGATGCTGTTACAGCAGGAGCGGTGCTTCAGACCTATATAGATGATGCGGATATGGTTGATCGGTATGTGACAGGTGGAAGCGGTGGGATACGGATAAGTCAGGCAGATTATGATGTGGCAGATGGATGCATTTATCTGCGGCTCAGATATGGCTTGCAGCAGGAGATTCCGTTTATCGGAACGATCAGGTGGAAAGTATCTGAGCAGATCTGCCAGAAAGCATATGTGGGATTGATCATGGATGGAGCAGATGCCGATGACCGTTATGTATATGTTGCGGAGACAGGCAGTGTCTGTCATATCAGTAGGAGTTGTTATCACATCCGGCTGACGATCCGGCAAACGGACTTGAACCAGATACAGGATTCGCTATCTCCCTGTGAATTATGTGCAGAAGGGAAACATGCAGATTCTACCGTGTATGTGACAGAGACAGGTGACCGCTATCATCTTTCGATAGGGTGTTCAGGACTGAAACGTACGGTGACAAGGGTTCGTAAGTCGGATGTAGATGGGCTTCCTTACTGCTCTGAATGTGGCAGATAGAAGACAGAAAGAGGGTATGAATATGGAGAAAGACAGGAGAAATAAATGCATGGCTATGAAGACTGACAAGGCGTATGAATATGGATGTATGGCTATAAAGAATAACAGGCTGTATGAGCATATAAAGGGTGACGCCGGTTCGATCATAGTTGAAATGTGTGTGCTTATGCCGATTGTTATTACTGTTGTTTTTATTGCGATCAATATGATGTTCACGCAGATCAACCGGGCGGCTGCAAGGGGAGAAACGTATGCCATTATATACAATAAAGAAAGCTTCATAGCCGGGCAGGCTGGTGCAGGAGACGAGATGCTGGAACAACAGATATTTCAGTCATTATCAGAATGTATGAATAATCTGGATGAATTAGAGATCAGTGTATCTGAGGATAAGGTCAGCAGAAAGTTGTTCTATTCTGTAAGAAACCGGAAAACTGTTGTGAAATATGAGGAAAACCACCTGGGCATAGGACTGCTGATCGACAAAAAAGTCAGCCAGAATAAGATCAAACTGGAGGAGGAGATCCGGGATACCGGAAACAATCTCAGGAGGTGGCAGCTATATGGAAAAGAATTATGATACGGATGGATTTGACGTATATATGCTGTTATCTGATGTTGTATGTCAGCCATCATATGAGACAGAGATGCTGCAGAGAAATCATATAAGCGGTATTCTCGATATGAGTCTTCGATATGTGGATGGTGAAGGATATCCCTGCTATAAGGTGAGTGGTCTGACAGAGTATGCAGCCGGGATGATAGATATGGATGAGTTCTTTGCATCTATGGCAGCACAGCGAAGTTCAGATATTTTATCTGCATCTATGTCGGCACGGTGGACTTCGGATACTTCGTATGCATCTACGTCGATTCCACCGGTGGAGATCATGAGATTATTTCAGGCTGTGTTTCATACAATTTGTGAACTCAGGCGCTATCTGCTGGTGATGAATGATCTGGTCTTGCAGGAAGAATATATCTTTTTTGATAACCATAAAAAACAGTTTGTTTTTACTTATCTGCCGGGATATCAGATAAGTGTGCGGATGCAGATGCGGACATTGATAGAACAGTGCATCGGCAGGATGGATCATACGGATCGGATTCAGGCAGATAAGGTGTATGATCTGTATCAGAAAATAGTCGAAGAATATGTTGATCTGGAGGATCTGGGGGCAGAACTTGATCAGATCGTTTCCGGGTTTAATAGTACGAAGCATGCCGAAAGCTGGTCTGTCGGACCCCAGGATAAAGAGAAAGAAGTTGCCGGGAACAGATCATACAGGCGGCCGGATGCGCAGAATGGCATCGAAATGGATGACAGCGGTGGAGTCAGTGAACATTCGGAGACTTGCCGGGATGAACGGACAGACAGGGAACATCGCAGATGGATCATATTCAAGGGTATTACGATCGGTGGTATGGTTCTGACTTTTTTAGCTGGTGTCATAATGGCTTATCTGCAATACCGAAGATATGGACGGGTGGAACATATGAAGCCGTTATTTGGCATATGTATACTGCTGGCTGTGGAATTGCTGGCATATATAGAGATTGATAAGCGGGCAGAAGACAGCAGGATATACGAAGAATACCCGAAAGAACATTTGCAGCATAAAGCTTTTAGAGCACAGGCAACAGAAGACATTGAGGATGTTGAACCTGAGGGTGATGTAGAGAAGCTGCGGTTATTTGATAAGTCATACGAGATGAGTGCGAATGAAGATGCAGCAGATACACAGGTATTGAATACCGGGCAGCCATATGGGATGTTTGTCTCACTTTCCGGGTATAGTTCTCAGCCGGAAATGGTGTATGTGACACAGATTCCTGCATTGATCGGCAGGGGTGATATGGCGGACTGCCGGCTGCATGGTGAGAGCATCAGCCGGGTTCATGCAAAGCTTGCTTATGCAGATGCAAATTTTATATTGGAAGATATTGAGTCGACAAATGGAACATATGTCAATGATTATCCATTGAAGAAAGGGTATCCGGTGTTGTTGTTCTCCGGCGATGAGGTTTCATTTGGAAGCGAACGCTATGAGTTTCGGGTGTGTTGATCCCGGACGATTAATTATACAGACGAGGAGGAAGCAGCGACATTATGAAGTTTGAAAAAGAAGGAAGAGAACAAAGGAGCCGGGTGATAGCAGGATTGATATTTCTGGCATTGGTATGTATCTGCCTGTCAGTTTATGCATTTGGCAGATCGGAAATGCTGGGTAGTTTTGCCGGCGGCGGATTGACGCTGAAACAGGTAGTTATTGCAACTGACAGTGATGCTTCTGGGATTGATGATATATCGGTACAGACATTACCGGAGTTCATTGAATCCGACATAGAAGAATACAGACTTGGAAGAATGAAAGAGGAAGATAATTGCAGAGACTACCGGATATTACGATATAAGGGCATGACATATGGCAAGATGTTTTCTGTATATTGTGGAGATAAAGATGCACAGATGCCGTGGTATGGTGAGACACTTGCAGATGGTACCCATCGCATGGGGACGAAAGCAGTCATTTATAGTGATGATGCAGCGGATCAGTATACACATAGTGGAAGTCTGTTGAGCGACAATATACGAAAAGCATTATATCAGGGATATAAAGAGAAGACTTCGCAGACTGTTATTCAAAATACTTTAAATGCAATCCGCCATGCCGGTGCGGTGGTAAGTGGGACATCTCCGCTGACGAGATCACAGGCAGAGATTGTGATCGGTGGAGATCTTCCGACTCCGGTGGTAACAAATGTTGCGCCGACATCGGCAGAAAGCAGATATAAGTACACATATAATATGAGCATAACGGAAACTGCCTATGTCAGTGACAATACCCCTGAGCAAAAACGACAGAAAAGAACGACCGTTATCCGGGTGACAGGAGGAGATAAGAATCATTTTTCTGTAAAAGTTCCTTCCGGGCAGGGCGTGACGCTCTGGATATGTGAGACGTGGAATGGAGCAGTAAAAGACAGCAAATGGAGCTCCTGTGCAGGTGGAAGCACAGTACAGTTAAAAGCAGGAGACAGATTCCTGCTTACGGCAGATATTCAGACATCGGGCAACAGTAAGATAACCAGGACAGCAGCTGAGAAAGATGGATTTACAGCATATGCGGTAGTGCCGGATAATAAGAAGATTCAGTCATGCTTTGCAGGAGTGTTATATGAATATACATTTGCAATGTCTGTTGACTGGGGAAAAAGTCTGACAGACGGTTCATTTACAGTAGAAAAGAACCCGGTGAATCCGGCAGCAGTCTGTCTCCCATCGGATGAGTCATATTATAATATGGCAGGAATCCGTTATACTGTTTATTCGGATAAAGACTGTACGGATAAATCAGGGTCAAACATCGTTGTATCTTATGATGGAAAAGCATATAAGGATAAGAATGGCACAAATGTAGTATTTGACAGTGAAACAGCAAAACAGCACTATATAGATAATTACAAATATACTCCGAGTACATATTATTGGACAAAACAGAATCTGGAGAAGGACAGCTCATATACCTATTATTATAAAGAGCGGGATACCATTTATACCGGAGATGGCAAAGCAAAATGGTATGCGGCAAAAGGAAATACATACGGCTATCTGGATGCCAATGTCTATCCATATGATACTGCAGGGATCATTCATACAGGTTATCGGGTTGATTCAAAAGTTAAGAGTTTTACATTAAAAAAGAACAGTACATTTCAGGTAGATGCATCAGTCAGTGAAGATATGGAAAAGGGAAAACTGCGTCTGATAAAGACATATTTTGGAGATATAGCAGAGACGAAAGGGATTCGGTTCCGATTATATAAAGTCCCTAATGATAAGACTGCTTATGATACAGCAGGAGATTCCATATTAATAGGTGAGTATACAGTAAATGCACAGGGAAAGGGAATCCCTGTCAGCCTGACATCTGAGGCAGCAGCCCTTGGGATAAAGAGTGATTATAAGGGCGAGGATATCGACGGTTCATTGTGTCGGGATTTTTATGATCTTCCGCTTGGCTGGTATGTGCTGGTTGAGGATGCAGCGAGTGCATCGGAACGGGGATTTCAGCCGGCACAGGCTATTTATCGTGAGGTTACAACCAAAAGTTCGGAGTATGAATTTCAGGTACATAATTCTAAGATAAATTTACGTTTGAATAAAACGACTGATCAGTTTTATGCAGCACATTCAGCTGAATATTCATTTGCTGGAATCCGCTATCGATTATATATGGCGGACGAAGCAGGAGAATGTTCTGTGGATGATGGCAGATATGCAGGAGAATTTGAAATACAGGAAGATGGAAGAGGAAAGGTAACAGATATAAATGCAGCATTTGCCCCTGTTAGTGGATCAGCGATCACTCTTACCAAGAAGGATGAGTATACATTAGACGGGCTTCCTTCAAGTATCTATTATCTGGTCGAGACTTCGGGAAATGCATATTTTGAGAAGAATCAGACACCTCAGAAAATAGATCTGTCTTTAGAGGGACGTGATCCTTCCGATGAGAACAGCTACCGGTATGATATAACTGTATCAGATATGGCGAAGACCGGAGAATTGAAACTTGAAAAGATAAGCGAGGCTCCTGAGGTAACAGATCATGATACCCGTTATTCACTTGAAGGAGCGGTGTATGAGGTTTATATGGTAACCGGTAAGGATCAGCCGTATGATGAACGATATAAAGTTGGAACCTTTACTACGAAGCTTGGACGGCAGACAAATAATGGGATATTGACAGCTACAGGAATTCCGGAGATCTTAAATTCCTGCGGTGCAGAAGATCAGTTCCGTATGCCGGATAACAGCCTTGTCACGGTTACGGCAGATCAGGAAGAATGCGTGTTTTCAGGGCTTCCATTTGGCTGGTATGCAGTCATAGAGGTGCAGGCATCAGAGGGATTTGCGATTGATCCTGTGATTTATTATAAACATCTTACCCCGGAACAACCGGAGGGAAAAGTAAGGCAGACGGTACTCTCGGTAGAGACAACGACGGAGACGACTACAGAGGATACTACGGAAAATACAACCGAGACAACCACCGAAAATAGCACTGAAGTAACAACTGAGACAACAACAGAGTCCAGTACAGAGATAACGACCGAAAATAGTACGGAAATAACGACAGAGAATACGACTGAGCATACTACAGAAGTAACGACTCAGACGACCGAACAGACACATGAATCAGGAATCCCGAAGACAGGAGATCAGACCAGCCTCTTACTGCTTGCTTGTATTGGATCGGGGTCAGCCCTTTTAGCTGCTTTATTGCTTTGGTTTGGTGAAAAAAGAAAGAAGAAACGGAAATAATTGGGATAGAAAAAGCATAGCACCTTGAAAACTAATAATTGCTATCAACCTCCATTTCGGATATAATATCTTTAGTTGTATTTTGGAGGAACTGGATATGTCTTATATGGCATTATATCGAAAATGGAGACCGGATACTTTTGAAGAAGTAAAAGGTCAGGATCATGTTGTAACGACACTTAAAAATCAGATCATAAATAACAGGATCGGACATGCATTTCTGTTCTGTGGAACCAGAGGAACCGGAAAAACATCCATAGCTAAGTTATTTGCGAAGGCAGTAAACTGCGAGCACCCGATAAATGGCAGCCCATGTAATGAGTGTGCGACATGCCGTGCGATCGCAGATGGATCATCTATGAATGTGATCGAGATCGATGCGGCATCTAATAATGGTGTAGATAATATCAGACAGATCCGTGAGGAAGTTCAGTATTCTCCGTCGGAAGGAAAATATAAGGTATACATTATCGATGAGGTTCATATGCTGACACAGGGAGCGTTTAATGCACTGTTAAAGACATTGGAAGAACCACCATCTTATGTTATCTTTATATTGGCAACAACGGAATCACATAAGATTCCGATTACAATATCATCAAGATGTCAGAAGTATGAATTTCGCAGAATTTCGGTAGAAACGATCGGTGATCGTCTGATGGAATTGCTCGGAAGAGAGCAGATCGAAGCTGAGAAGAAAGCAGTTGATTATATTGCAAAGGCGGCAGATGGCTCTATGCGAGATGCACTTAGTATTCTGGATCAGTGTATAGCATTTAACATAGGAAAAGAACTGACTTATGAGAATGTTCTGGATACGATCGGGGCAGTTGACATTGATGTATTTGCCAGACTGCTTGACTGTGTGATAAAACTTGATGTTGTCGGTGCGATCGATCTGGTAGATGAGGTCGTATGGCAGGGGCGTGAGTTATCCCGGTTCGTATCAGAATTCACATGGTTCCTTCGGAATGTACTTCTGGTAAAGGTTTCACCGGAGGTAGATCAGAAGCTAGATATGTCAGCAGAGAATCTGGAACGGTTAAGACAGCTTGCAGCGCAGATCGATATAGATACACTCATTCGATATATTAATATATTCTCGGATACATCAGCAAATATCAAATATGCAGTTCAGAAGCGTATCGTTCTGGAACTTGCAGTGATCAAATTATGCAAACCGGAGATGGAGACAGATTACAGTGCGCTTCTTGACCGTGTCAGAGTTCTGGAACAGAAGCTGGAGAATGGAACTGCCGGATCAACGACTGCAGGGAATGGTATAGACACCTCAACGGCGGTTGCAGGTGTTACAGCATCAACAGGAGTAGCAGTGCATGGAATCGGCGTAGTATCACAGGAATTGCTGGATCAGATCTGTGCAAGGTTGAAACAGGAAGGAATGCAGATAGGAAATGCACCTGTGATGGGAGAAGCAGATATAGAAGCAGCATCAAAGAAGTTGTCAGAGCAGCTAAAAAAAGAACTGCCGGAAGCGAATTATAATGAATTAAGAGAATTTGTAGAGCAATGGGATATCATCATGGATGGATACCAGAACATTACGAAGAAATTTCTGGAAAAAGCAAGGATCAATATTAACGAAGCCAAGGATGGTCTGTATCTGGCATATGTCCAGAATGAAGATAACAGGCAGGCAATAGCTTATTTTGAAGGAAAAGAACGAATGGCGGCGTTGCGGGAGCACATAGAGAAAGTGACCGGAAGGCAGGTAAAGATTGAGTTGAAGGTTGTTTCAAAGAACAGTGATGCGGCGCAGGAGATCGAAGCGAATGATCTGACGAAAATCAATTTTGCTATTCAGTATGAATAAAAATATAAAAAAGAGTTAAAATTCAAGGAGGACATATAAAATGGCTAAAAGAGGCGGCTATAATATGGGTATGATGCCTGGGAACATGAACAACTTAATGAAACAGGCACAGAGAATGCAGAAACAGATGGAGACAACTACCAGGGAATTAGAAGATAAGGTATATGAATCTTCTGTAGGTGGTGGAGTCGTTACAGCAAAAGTTTCCGGTAAGAAAGAATTAATGGAGATCAAGCTGGATCCTGAAGTTGTTGATCCTGACGATATCGAGACATTAGAGGATCTGATCATTTCTGCTGTAAATGAAGCATTCCGTATGCAGGATGAAGATTATCAGGAGAATATGAATAAGATTTCCGGTGGTATGGGTCTTGGAGGCTTACCGTTCTAATGGATATATATGGTGGTGAAGTAAACCGTCTGATCGAAGAACTTGGCAGACTTCCGGGTATCGGAGCAAAGACAGCACAGAGACTGGCGTTTCATATAATCAGTATGCCGGAGGAACGTGCACAGGCATTGGCAGATTCGATCGTAAATGCAAAGAAGAAGATAAGATACTGTAATAACTGTTATACGATCACCGACAGTGATCTCTGTCCGATATGCAGATCTGCAAATCGAAACCATAAGGTGATAATGGTTGTTGAGACGCCGAGAGATCTTGCGGCATATGAACGGACGAATCAGTATGATGGCGTGTATCATGTACTGCACGGGGTGATCAATCCGGCTCTTGGAATCGGACCGGCAGATATCAAGATCACAGAATTGATGAAGCGGTTACAGGGAGATGTAGATGAACTGATCATTGCAACCGGATCAGGACCGGAAGGTGAAGCAACAGCGATGTATATATCGAAGTTGGTCAAACCGGCAGGAATCAAAGTAAGCAGGATAGCAAGCGGTGTACCAGTGGGCGGAGATCTGGAATGTATTGATGAAGTTACGCTTCTTCGGGCATTAGAAGGCAGAGTATATTTATAAGGACAATTAAATAATGTTTTACATATAAAAGAAGAAAGAGGTGTTTAGGAATGTTGCGAGTTGGATTACTTACCAGTGGCGGCGATTGTCAGGCACTGAATGCAACCATGCGTGGTGTGGCAAAGGGATTGTACGAGTTATTTGATGAAGTAGAGATTTATGGTTTCCTGAATGGATATAAGGGCTTGATGAGAGAACAGTATATCAAGATGAAACCGGATGACTTCTCAGGCATTATGACAAAGGGTGGAACGATTCTTGGTAGTTCCAGACAGCCATTTAAACTTATGGGAGAACCAACAGAAGATGGTCTTGATAAGGTAAAATCCATGAAGGACACATACAAGAAACTGAAACTGGATTGTCTGTGTGTATTGGGTGGAAATGGCTCACAGAAGACAGCAAATCTGTTAAGCGAAGAAGGCTTAAATGTAATTGGTCTTCCCAAAACGATTGATAATGATCTTTGGGGAACAGATATGACATTTGGTTTTCAGAGTGCGGTTGATGTGGCAACACAGGCAATTGACTGCATCCATACTACAGCAGCATCCCATAACCGTATCTTTATCGTAGAAATCATGGGACATAAGGTTGGATGGATCACATTACATGCAGGTATTGCAGGTGGTGCAGATGTTATCCTGATCCCAGAAATCCCATATGATATTAAGAAGGTATATGAAGCAATCGACAAGAGAACAAAGAGCAATAAAGGATTTACGATCGTTGCAGTAGCAGAAGGAGCAATATCAAAAGAGGTTGCAGAACTTCCAAAGAAAAAGAGAAAAGAAGCAATCGCAAATTCTCCATATCCATCTGTTGCATACGAGATGGCGGACAAGCTCAAAGAGTTTACAACACAGGATATCCGTATCGCGATTCCTGGTCATACACAGCGTGGTGGAAGCCCATGCCCATATGACAGAGTGATCTCATCCAGGTTCGGTGCGAAGGCTGCAGAGCTGATCAAAGCGAAAGATTTTGGAAAACTCGTTGTATTCAAAGATAATAAGGTAACTGCTATTCCATTATCAGAATCAGCAGGAAAGCTTAAATATGTATCTCCGGATGATGATACGGTGCTTGCAGCAAAGACACTTGGAATCTCATTTGGTGATTAATTTCAGAAAAGAAAACAGTTTTTTCAGTAACATAAGTCTCTCTGTCTGCATATATACTAATAGTAATTAAGATTGCAGACAGGGAGATTTGTATGCAGAACGAATTCAAATACATTCCATATGACGGTAAGGATACGAATATAAGAGGACTGGTAAAAAATGGAAATGTATATAGTCTGACAAGAGGTATGTCAGGCTTATTCCTGCCGGATGATTCGAATGAAGATCTCAGCCGGGCGGAAAAAGACTGGGCATATCTGAAAGAAATGTACCCGGAACGGGTACGGCGCATCAGTGCAATGGTAGAAGAAGAATGTGATAAATTGGAATATGCCGGAAGCCCGATGTTTGCAGAATATCCGGATGCAGAAGTTATCCGTAAAATAGCGAGAGATGTTTATGCAGAACTTCCGGATCAGGATGTCGATATCCATCTGGATATGGAAGCTGCTCCGTCAGAACCTCCATATGTACCAAGGGGAAATGGTTGTGGTAACTGTATGATGCGTAATTTGATAGAAACATTGATCTGTAATGAATTTTACTGTAGACGGGAACGCTACAGAAGATGTAGGAGACGATTTTACCTGTGAAGAAAATAGGAACACTTATTATGAGAATAATAGTAATGGCAGTTTTCTTTGTGATTACTATTTTTTTAGTTGATAAATTTCAGAATAGACAGTATAAGAATCTGGCAATGGAGATGGGGAATGCCACATTGCCTTTAGTATATGTAGACTATGAGGGCAGATATATCAACTGCCTTCATGGCTATACAACAGTAGTCGATACCACTTTATTCAGAGACTGTATCACTCCGGTTACGGATGATAAAAAGGTTCGGGTTGCGGTAGATGACAAGAATGGTTACGCAAAGAATTACAGCTATGAGCTTCGGTCGATATCCGGGGATTCATTGATCGAGAATGGTGATCTGGAATCGGATGGTGAAGAAAATGGTTACCAGATGTTTGATATAGACATTCGTATGGATATAAAGCCGGACACAGAATATATGCTGGTATTCAAGCTTGATGGAAAAGATGGTCAGGCAGTCCGGTATTATACGAGAATTGTTATCAATGACAATTACCATGCAGACGAGCTTCTTGATTTTGTACAGAAATTTAATGCAGCAACATTTGAATCTGATACTTATGAAGAGGCATCCATGATCTATCCATATATGCAGGCATATAAAGGGCAGGATGATGACAGTGTATCTATGGGACATCTGAATCTGAACAGTAGTTATAAAGATCTGATCTGGAGCGGAATGAGTCCGGTGCGTATCACTTCGATCATTCCACAGATCAAAGAGATCGATGTGAATTATGCCGTGATCGAATTAGACTATGTGACAATGACAGAAGATGCAAATGGAGAAGCAGATTATTATTCTATCAGAGAATATTATCGTGTAAGTTACAAAGAACCACAGACAGACGAAACCACATCTGGTGCTGGAACGGAGGATTCAACTGGGGATACAGGTTCCGGTGATGGAGAAGCCGCTGTTGATGAAGGTAAGATCTCGGTTATGAATTTTGACCGGTATATAGATGAATATTTCAACAGAAACGGTGTCGATAATAAGAATAATGTCTATGAGATCGGTATTGTTCTGGATAAGAAATTAGACTACAAGTATAGTTCAGATAATAAAAAAATTGCATTTGTAAGGAATGGACAGTTATGGCTGTATAATTATTCTGAAAATCAGATATCTATGGTATTCGGTTTCTGGATGGATGATGTAGAAAATGTACGGAACACATATAACCATTATGATATCAATATTATATCGATGGATGATGATGGCAATATTAAGTTTGCGGTATATGGATATATGAACCGAGGGGAACATGAAGGAAAACTTGGAATCAGTCTGTGTTCTTATGATGCTGCAACTATGGAAGTGACTGAACTGGTATTTGCTGAATGCAATGAACCATATGCGGCAATGAAGGACGAAGTATCCAGACTTACCTATTATGATGGTACTGATTTCTATTTTATGCTTGGGAATAAAGTGAATTGCATCAATGTGGAACAGAAGCAGTTATCTTATTTTGTAGATCAGGTGTCACTTGAACATGTATATGTATCGGATAATATGGAAGTAATTGCATATGACAGTTCAAATAATAGTTCGGATAATTCCGTTCTTACAATGGTAAATTTGAAAATCGGACAGACATATACTTTTGATGCCGGTGCAGGTAAGAGTCTGGTATGTTACGGCTTTAAGAATTCGGATATGATCTATGGAATCTGTGATGTGGCAGACAGTTCTGTACAGTTAGATCAGGAGTCCTTTGCAAAGGCGGGACTTTCGGAATCTGTATATAGCAAGATACCTTCCTATAAATTATTTATTGTGGATGAAAATGGCGAACAGATCAAGGAGTATCAAAAGAGTGATTCCTATATTGTAGATGTTCAGATTGAAGATAATCTGATCTATATGACAAGAGGAGTAAAGTCAGGAGAAAGTTTCAAGCAGACAGATGATGATTTCATTACATTCAAAGAAGATGATGCTGTTGCAAGAATACAGACTACAATAAGAAGTTCGGCCGCTGGCATATCGAAACTATATTTTACGGTTCCATCGAATATCTATCTGACATATATACCATATCTGAATATAACGAAGAACACAATAACAGATCGTTCCTCAGATATGCTCATTACGGTTGAAGATGAATATGCAGGATATATGGTATATGATAATCTTGGTCTGACGGGCATCTATGATAAAGCGGGAGATGCGATTAACCGGGCAACAAAGATATCCGGTATCGTAGTATCCAAAGATGGAGAGATCGTATACAGACAGTCAGAAACTAAGGAGTATAATACGATCGCATCATCGATCTACCATCAGAGTTCAAAAAATGTAGAAGATTCTCTTTGGGATTGTGTATATATGACTCTGGTCTATGAGGGTGTTACAGATCTGACTTATGATGAGATGAAGACATCATATACGGATCCGGTAGATGCACTTACTGCACTGGGAAAGTATCCGGGTGCAGATATCTCAGGTATCTCGTTGGATCTTGTATTTGGATATATCAGTAGAGGTATTCCGGTTATCAGCAGGATCAATGATGGAAGATATGTATTGATCGTCAGCTATAACAGTGAGGCAGTCAGGTACTATGACCCTGTACTGGATGAAGAAGTGAGGGTATCAAGAAAGGAATATGAGTCTGCTATGAATAAAGGAAATAATGAACTTTATTCATATGTTCAGGAATAGAGATGAAGAGATATACAGATACTATACAGGAAGCTTCAATGATGCCGCATGAGAAAGTATGAATCCTGTGTATTGTGTATATGACCCAAAAAAAGAAAAGCTACCGATTTCGGCAGCTTTTCTATATTATGATAATAACGTTCTGTGTGGATTACTCCTCTGAAATTGTTCCAACAGGACATGAACCTGCACATGCGCCACATGAAATGCACTGTGAACCATCAATAACGAAAACACCACCGTTTTCGCTAATAGCTCCAACTGGGCATGAAGCTGCACATGAACCACAACCGATACATGAATCACCAATTACGAATGCCATATGATTGTCCTCCTTTTAGTAATAATAATCACATCTCGGTTCTTATTTTAAATCAAAAAGTTTTTTATATCAAGAGAAATGGAGTGATTTATAAAAAATTAGTCTATACTAACTTGAGTTTGTCTATCTTTTTTCATATAAAAGGATAGACATTTAAAAATGTGTATACTATAATAATGAAGATATTTTCAGAATCGAAAATTGTCATATCGAATTAATGAAGAATACAGGAAACAGGAGGAAATATCCACATGGCAAAGATCAGTAAAGATATGCTTATAAATGATATTTTAACAGTAGATGCTGGAAATGCTGCAATTCTTATGGCAGCAGGTATGCATTGTATCGGATGTCTTGCAGCAGCAGGAGAGACATTGGAAGAGGCAGCTGCTGTTCATGGTTTAGATGCAGCAGAACTGGAAGCCGAGATCAATGATTATCTTGCAAAGAAAGCAGAGCAGCAGGCATAAGGATTTGCTTTATTTGAATTGAACAGGCAGATATGTAAAAAAGAAACCGTTCTTGTCAGAGATCTGACAGAAACGGTTTCTTTTTGTGTGGAAATCCAGATATATGACAGAGAACACTATATCTGGATTCTTTCGTGTAATTAATACAGGAATCGAGACTCCTGCAAATGAATATCATAATCTTTACAGAGCAGATAGTGTCTGTACTGCCTCATCTTCAATAACCATCTTATAATGTTCCTTGAAATGATAAGGTGTTGCTGAGGTCATCTTCTGGGATGAGCCATATTCACCGAGTATATAGCAGACACGGTTGAATTCCGGTACGGTATTCTGGTCATTTGTGAACAGAAGATAGAAACGTTTATCTACCGGATTCTTATATAATGTGTTGGTACTGAAATAAAAACTTGCCACCTGTTTGGATGCCTGGATCACAGTATTCAAAGAATCGAATACGATAAGTCTGGTCAGTGATTTCGGTGGCTCTTCTTTCTTTGCTTCAGGAGCGGATGCAGGGGTGTCAAAATTTGTTGTGATCTCTGCATTATTGCCTGCAATACTGGATAAGCTGTTTACGAAGCCTTCCAGAGCGTTAAAGATTGCTTCCGGTACCTGGGAAGAATCTCCGTTGATTCCGATATTGATCTGACCGGATATGACATTATCATCATCGGAAGAAGAAAAGGTAAGATCTTCGTTGTCATTGTCATCATCTTCCTCATCGTCATAGTCAGTATCATCGGCATTCGTGTCTTTGGTAAATCTTGAGAATCTGGTATCAAGTTCCTCAGGATCTTCTACCTTGGTCACGATCAATATAAGACATTCTGATGAGATCGGAATAGCCTCGATCATCAGAGGTATATCATCAACTTCAAATCCGAGTTCATTGGATGCCTGCTGCATCATCTCGCGGAACAGCTCTTTTGCTTTTGGAGAACCATATGCGAGTTCGGATATTTTTAATTGTTTGTCTGCTAAATCTGCTTTATTCAATGTGCATCTGATCTGATTTTCACTTAAGCGTTCAATTTTCAATAGAATCACCCCATTTCTGATAGTTACCCGGGCGGGTAGAAAATAAGTCATGCAATTGTGTATTTAAACGCACCTATAGTTTACCATATTTGACGGACAAGTAAATAGGGTATAATGTGAAAAAATATGAAATAATTTATAAAAAATCTGTGTGCAATGAATAAAAACATACCCACAGTATAAATTATGTAATAAAAGGAAATTGGGTCCTTATTTCGCGTTTTTAACAGAAAATTAGAAAAATGGGTTGGCAAATGGCTTCAGATAAGGTAATATAAATGCAGACATCTTATGAACCTTTCATGTGGTTCGATACAGACAGATTTCTTGCGCCTGTAAATATCCATTTAATATCTGTATATTTTAAATACTGTTTATGCCCAAAGAGGATTGTCCATGATATGATTAATATTCACACATCACAGTTTGATTATGTAAGAATGCACATGGTAATCGGTGGGCGGAAAGAATCAAATTTCCATATAAAAAACTTTAACCAAATAAATTAAAATAAATATCAGCAAAAAATATTAAATGATTATGATATGAAAATAAAAATTTAGCTGATATGACCATGCACAAAATAACAGGAGGCAGGGCGCATATAAAGGCGTCCCTGCCTTTTTCTATTCTGTCAGTGTTTCTCCATATTCCGTTATAAATGACCAGATACCTTCAGCGATCGCAGCCGCCATGGCATCCTGATAATCGGCAGAAATAAGTGCCGTACATTCATCAGGGTTGCTTAAGAATCCACATTCGACGATGACGGCAGGGCAGGGGCTTTTTTTCAGGATCATATATTCAGAATTTCCTTTCACAGGCCGTTCATTATCGGGATCGATGTTTGATCGGATCGAGCCGTGGATACTCTCGGCGAGCAGCTTTCCCTGTTCGGAGCCTGTAAAATAGAAGACCTGCGCTCCATGCACTGAGGGATCGGTAAAACTGTTTTGATGGATACTGACGAACAGGTCGGACTGGTGATCCGCGACGATCTGGACACGATGGTTCAGATCTGAGGTTTTCATCGTTCCTTTTGTCTCTGTATTTAATGAGCTATCGTCCTCTCTGGTCAGATAGACGACAAAGCCCATGTCAGTCAATTTCTGTTTCAGGGCGAGGGTGATCTGAAGATTGATATTCTTTTCCTGAGAATCATCGACCCCGATCTTTCCCGGATCGTAGCCGCCGTGTCCCGGGTCCAGAGTAATGATATATTTGGATGACGTATCATTTGTTTCTGAGGTATCAGGAACAACTTCAGGAATCGGCGCTGACTGGTTATCTGCATTGTGGGAAGATCCCGGCTTATGATAGAAAAGCAGGAGAACCGATAAGGAACAGAAAAAGATCAGGCTGAACACAAGTTTGCGATTGATTTTTCTTAGGATAGAGGCATTTGCTGGCTTCATGGGAAATCACCCGGTATACGCTGTTATTCATATCTATGCACGAAAAAGAGATAACATGACAATATAACGCAAATAACGGGATATTTGTTGACATTTGGCAAGGCAGGAATTAAGATAAATCATGTAAATTTCATAGTGGTAGAATCTGCTCGGATGCAGTCTTTTTCGCATCTGATCAGGGGGAAATTCGGTGAGAATCCGGTGCAACCGCCATTACTGTGTTAAGGCATCAGCCTTTCAGTCAGAATACCCGCAGATTTTATGAGATTTTTCCGTCGCCTGTATAAGACAGGAACCAGATCGGCGGAGATGGGCAGTAAGACATTATTGCCTGTGCAGCTTTTGGGCGTGGGAAAAGCAGATGATGAAGAATAATAATCCCCTGCTTGGAACCAACAATTACATATTTATTAAAGAAAGGAATCTACGAAATGAAACGAATCAGGACACTGGTGCTTTCGTTTTTATTTGCGTGCGCAGTTTTATTCGTACCATTTGCAGTAAATGCAGGTTATGGTATTCAGAATGTTGCGGCAGCGGAAGAAGATGAAAGCACGACCGATTACAGCACAAAATATGTTGTGCTGTCTCTTGAGGGCTTTACGATCGGACAGGGATTTTATATCACACCGACCCATATGTCTTATGAAGAGATTGGAAATGTCTGGAAACAGGAAGGGATAGACATTGATCTGTCTAAATTGACCGTTTCACAGGCAACTTATGCATTTTTCAAGAAAGCAGGACTTCAGACAGAACCTGGGGGAGCAAGTGCCTATAATGACAGCAGCTTTTATCTGGCGAATATCAAAGGCATTGATAAAGGAACTGTAAAAGTTCCGACAGAGCTTCTGGATGCATATAAGAAAAATAATAAGAATGAAGATTTGGAACTGGATGACAAAACCGGTTCCGGACTTGGACAATTTGATTACACATCATGGTCAGGCTGGATGATCACAGATGATAATGTACCTTGCAATACAAGTGCAGGAGCATATCTTGTAGATCAGGGAACCGGAGCAAATACCAATGTTCTCCGTTGGCAGTTTACACTTGCCGGTTATGGAGCAGATATTGGCTGTGGATTTGAAGGAAATGAGGCATATTATGTAACACAGGATAAGACTGATCTGTATACATTATATGCAGAAAATGAAGAAGAGATTGCCAAAGATGCATCATTAAATGCAGAGCTTCTGGCAGTTATGACAGATCTGAATGCATCAGCAGATGATGTTGCAGATGCGGAACTGAAGATCAAAAAACTTAACGGAAATCTTGTATCAATCAAAATGAATAACGATGCACCATATATGACTCTTACAGATGCAGATGGAAAGACAGTGGCGGCTGGACATCCGGACAGTAGTCATGTATATACAGTTGGACTTGAAAAAGGAACATATCGTTTATCAGGTTATAAATTGGTGAATGATAAAAAGGTAGATATGGGTTCAATCGATCTGGTTGTTACCGATGATGCTGAGCAATCATATACATTATATAGTGTAACAGGAATTGCCTGTACAAATACAGACACTGTTGATGGTTCGAATGTATACTGGACAGAGGGCAAAGATTATACATTTTCGACAAAGGTTATGTCATCGGATAGTGTAGATCGTCATGCGTCTCTTGGGTTGATGCAGCCAGCAACTGCAACTGATTATGCAAGATATGCAACGCTTTGTTATCCGGCAGATATGGTTGAGGTAACAGTTACACCTTTAGGAGAGCGTGCGTCAGCTTATGCTTCGAAAGTGGTATCAAATACAATCACTTCAAGCCGTTCCTATGGATATTCTATATCCGCACCGGTAGCAAGAAAGGTAACATTTACTGTACCGGAAGGAGCTGAGCTTCGTGTCGGAATTCTGTCAACCTATTATATTTACAGAGATGAAACAGGTACAAAGATAGAATCTGCTGAAGAAGGTTATGATACATATGAGTATAATCTCGGAAGTGGTACTACTTATTATTATCGTGTCTCCGGTGCAGGCGGTGTAACTTACTGGAACTGGGTTTCAACAACTCAGGATACAGATTATACAGTTACAAAAGCAGATATGTATATTGGGGATGATTCCTACAATCCAGATACTGTATATCATGATCTCTCCAAGAATCTGTATGATGTTGCAGATATTTATCTTACATCAGATGAGCGCGGATATCTTTCTATGAAGAAGGGTGAGACATATAGTCTGGAATGTTTTCGTAATTGGCAGTCGATTGAAAGCTTTATGAATTCTAAAATAGCAGAACCGGATTTCCATTATACTGTTATTGATGAAAATGGAAATCCATCAAATGATATAATCACAGTTACACCGAGAGCACATTCAGAAGTAGCAGAGATTCAGGCGAAATCTGCAGGAACAGCAATTCTTCTGGTAACTTATGATGCAGAGATCAACATGGCATGCAAAAATATGGGCGGAACAAACTTCAGTGCGATCTGGCCAGAGAATACAGGTGTTGTTGTAGTAACTGTTGATCAGGATGGAACCGGCATCCAGACAAATATGACGATCAACGAAGGAAAGAATTCAGAAAAGTCAAAAACTGTAGCAGACGGAATCGATTCACAGCTTGATGTTCTTTATTATCTGAAGGGAACAGAAGGTGCAGAGTATACATTTGCACCGGAAAGCGGAGTATCTGTATCAGTTCTTCGTCCTGAGATCGTTGGTGGAAAACTGACATATAACGGTTTCTCAGCAAAAGATATTACAGAGAATGAGGATGGAAGCTATACGATCGCCGGACTGACAGAAGGCCCGAATGTCGTTAAAGTTACAAAGAACGGAGTTAGTACCTATCAGGTAATTCGTGCAAAAGAGGTAGAAGTTTCATATACTTATAAAGACGCCGATGGAAATGATATAACTGCGGATAAGCTTGCTGCAGGTGATTCTATTGTGATTTCCTATGGAGAGAGAACAGAAGATGGCAAGCGTTCTTATAATGGTACATATATTCCTGCTAACAAACTGGCAGGTGTATATAATATGTACGGTACTATCTATCTGACAGATGATGAGGGTAATGTATTTAAGGGCAAGACAATTCAGTATCCATATGCGGCTACTCCGGCTGCACAGACAGTAACGGTTACTGTTCCAACTTATTATACAGGGGATACATTTACTTTAGACGGATGTATTCTTGAATCAGGATTTGGTTCAATTTATGGTTCTCACAGACAGATCAAGCATTCTGTTGGAAAACCTATGCAGATGGCGGCCGGTACAGGTACCGCATACATGGGCAGACTTCCAAAGATGGAATTTAAGCTTGCAGATGCAGGATTTATAAAAGTTTCATTAAGTGTTAATGACAGAAAGACACAGAATGAGATTAAAGATTACATAATCAGCGTAAAGGATGAAAAAGGCAATGTTACAACTGTAACAGACGGTGCATTCAAGGGACTTGCAGGCAGAACATATTCATATACTATTAAAGCTGCCGGTTATATGTATAAGGAAGGATTTTTTGAGATTCCAGAGGATACAACAGGCAGTCTTGCACAGAAGTTATATCTGACTCCATCTTCTGAACTTGCATGGGATGGAACGACAAAGACAGAACCAGAGCAGGTTGATGGTGTATATCAGATTGGAAGTGGAGCTGAGTTCTACTGGTTTGCTAATGAAGTAAATGTGAATAAGAAGGCTTCAATTGATGTAGTATTAACGGCAGACCTTGATCTTGCAGGTTATCCGTGGACTCCGATTGGAGATTTTAGTACCATTTATGCTGGATCTTTTGATGGACAGGGACATACGATCAAGAATCTGTATCAGAATGATACAGCTTATTCAGGAATCTTTGGACTGGAAAAGGGACAGATAAGCAATCTGACGGTAGAAGGAAATATCTATATAGCTGCAAAGACGGCTGCTGGTGCAATTGTTGGTTATCTTAATCAGGGAACCGCAGATAAGCCGGCGCTGATCTCAAACTGTGTATCTAAAGTAAATATTACATACACTGGAACAAATGCTAATGTTGATATTGGTGGAATTGCAGGATATTGTAATACAAGCAGGCTCACAAATACAGTAATAGAGAATTGTGTAAACTATGGTACAATCAAAGCTGAGAATGGTGGAACTGTAGGTGGTATCTTAGGTGCTATGATCAGCTGCAATATTACAGTAAAGAATTGTACAAACTATGGTACGGTAACAGCAAAGAGTAAAGTCGGTGGTATTCTCGGTACTTATGATGAATATAACGCAACTACTCCTGCAAACAAGATCATTAACTGCTATAATGCGGGTGAGATTTCCGGTCAGGAGTATGTTGGTGGAATTGCAGGTATCTTCAATGGTAAAGCATCAAATAATGCCAGCGCAGAGATAACCGGATGCTACAGTGCCGGAACTGTAACAGGCAGCAGTGCTACAACCGACGTTACAGCATTTACAGGACAGGCAAAGGATATGAAGTTGATGGGATCTGTATATTCCTGTGCAGATGAGGCAGGAAATACATATACCGAAGATCAGGCAGCCTTTGTGGCAGCTTCTGATATAGCAGCAGTAAAAGCACTGACAACAGAGACTGTTTCCAGAGCTTCAGATAAAGAATTACTTGATCGTGTTGCTCCTGTTATCGATATTCTTTCAAAAGTTCTGACAACACAGGATGAACAGGCATTTATAAAATTATATAATGATTTGAATGAAGCTATCGATGAAGTAAGAACTGTAAAGGTCGGCGTATATGATTATGCGGCAGTAAATGCAGGAATTAAGGGAGCATCTTCTGATGGTGTTGTCCTTAATGAGGTAGAAGTCGATGCAGCGACTGCAGCAGATGCTGTCGAGAAAGCATTGAAAGAGAATAATATTCCATATGTTCTGACAGATACAGGATATGGACCATATATGGAATCTATCAACGGACTGACTGTTCAGGCTGAATATACAATGTCAGGTTGGATGTTCTCATATAACCATGATGATTTTACAAATGGTGGATTGGGAACAGTTACATTAAATGATGGAGATACACTTGAATTCCATTATGAGCTTACAGGTGCGGATGTAGCATCTGCGTATGCAGGACTCCCGGTATTAAAAGAACTTACAGTTGAGAATAATACATTTGCATTTGAGACAGAGACAACATATGATGACAACTGGCAGCCAAGTTATACTTACAAAGTAAATGGTGAGGCACTTGCCGGAGCTGGTACAGAAGCAGATCCATTTGTTGTAAAGCTTAAGTCAGATCTTATAACTGGTTCAGATATTACTAAGTTAGCAGTTAATTATAAGACAGAAGCAGATTCTCATTATGTAACAGTAGATGGTCTTTCAGACAGCGTGGATCTGACAGATGGAGTTGTATTCCATATCACATCCAGAGCAGGAAGAACCGCTTATTATAAGCTTGCAATAGAAAAGGTATTGACAACAGACAATACAAAGATTGAAGTTGCAGAAGCTGTTTATACAGGAGAAAAAGTAAAACCCGAAGTAAAGGTATATCTGGATGATAAGCTGGTGGCAGCAGAGAACTATGATGTAATATTTACTGACAATGTAAATGCAGGAACTGCTACCTGTACGATCAAAGGTAAAAATGAATATAATGGACAGGTTCAGACAACCTTTGAGATTAAAAAGGCAAAACAGGAAATCGTAGTTGCATCTACAACGCTGGAAGTAGTAGAGGGTGCAGAGCCATTTGTTCTTGCAGCTGAGGCTAAGGGTGCACTTACATACACTATTTCAGCGGATGACGTAGCTTCTGTAGACGAGACTGGTCTGGTAACAGTAAAGGCAGTTGGTACTGCTGATATTACGATCAAGGCAGCTGAGACAGATAATTATGAGGCAGCAGAACTGGTTATCAGTCTGACTGTTAAGAAGAATGAGGGTGTTCAGATTACTGCTGAAAATACAGTAGTTACAGTTTCAGATGTTACATATACCGGCAAAGCACAGAAACCGGCTGTCACAGTTACTGTTGATGGTAAAGAATTAACGGCAGATGATTATACTGTAGAATATTCTGATAACAAGAATGCGGGAACTGCAAAAGTAGTTGTTACAGGTAAGGGTAGTTATACAGGTACAGTAGAGAGTACATTTGTGATCAAGAAGGCATCACAGACAATCTCATCACAGACGATCTATGTATATAATAAATATATTGCATTAAGACCATCTGTTAAGGGGACAGTTACTTACACATCTTCTAACAAGAAGGTTGCAACTGTAAACAAGAAGTCCGGATTTGTTACAGCTAAGAAGCCGGGCAAGGTACAGATCAAAGTAACAGCCGCAGAAACAGCAAATTACAAGAAGGGTACAGGAACGATCACTCTGATCGTTGTACCTGCGACACCGACTGTACAGAAAGCTGCAGCATATAAGACCAAGGCAATCAGGGTTTCTTATAAGAAGGCTTCCGGTGCAAGTGGTTACCAGATCACATATGCAACAAATAAGTCATTCAAGAACGCTAAGAGCGTATCAGTAAGCAGCAAGAAGACAAGTGCTGTTATAAAGAACCTGAAAAAGGGTAAGAAATATTATGTGAAGGCAAGATCATATAAGAAGATCGGCGGTAAGAAGTATTACAGTGTTTACAGTAAAGTAAAGACCGTAAAGACAAAGTAATATGGAATTGCAAATGATCGGATCATAATATAAGATCATAACAGGATCTTGATACCGGCTGTCATAAGTTGGATATACAAATCTGACGATGTGGCAGCCGGTATTTATTATAGAAAGAGTAAATTGCTCAGAAGAAAGGAGACAGATTTTATGGCTGACAGATTTACGACAAGAGAAGACTGTATAGAAATGCTTCAGGAAGCTTATAAGAGGCTGGACAGATATCCGAAGAAATCAGATTTTACGGTAGAAGAAGTTGCGGCGATCAAATCGTTTCTTGGACCATGGCCGAGAGCCTTGGAAGCCGGTGGGATTCTTCCTGACCGTTCGGCTGAGCGGGAAGCCGAAAAGAAACAGAAAAGGATTGCAGCGAAGCGCAGACAGACGCAGTATAAGATTGAGCGTCAGAAGAATAACAGGAAAGATGAAACCGCAAATGAAAATGCGAAATGAAAAACTCCAGATGCCGGGAAACGCATCTGGAGCTAGTCTGAAATATGAGGGGGCTCAAGAGATTACAGGATGGTACCTTTGAGCAAAATGGCAACAAACAAAATAAAACAACATGTTGCAAAGATACCAAACTTAACTCTGAGATAATTGCAGCGGGCAAAAGACCTCTCTGTCTCAGCATAAGCACTGCGCTCAATCCTGTTCTGTTCTCTGCTTGAATACTTCATAAGCACCATCCCTTGTCTTGATGATGTTACTATAAAACCTCTATGCATCATAATCTGCAAAAAAATGCATCAATTCTGCATATTTCTTATGAAGAAGTATTAAACATCTGTTAATTATAAAAATATCGGTTCATCTGGTAGAAGAACAATCCTGTTTTCATATAAAAGTTGTATTCTTCTGTCGCGTCAACTTCTAATTCCATACTAATCTCAGTAGTGTAAATAAAATAGGTATGAGCAGTCAGAGTTGTTCCTGTCAGCTTTTCAAATAGCTGCAGATCAGAATCCGGTATCTCTGTTGGATCCATACTTGCACCGCTTCCAGATCCCTGTTCAAAGTTGAGTTCATAATAAGAGACTAATATATCGTATAGAGGGTCGAGGTAAGTGGCACTGGCTTCAGCTGAGTTACCGACATGGCTTCCTAAAAAGTTATACAGTGGAAGAATATAATCATTGTAATATTCCAGTTCTATCAGACTTTCTTCGTTATAGAAAGTGTTAGAATTAGGGTTCAGATTCATTGTAAATGTAATCAGTTTGTTCGTGTCATAATCCAGGAAACAATTCATTTCAAATCCAAAATAGTAGATATTAACCACCCATATCGTAAAACTGCGGTAAGAATCTTCATCTGATGTTGCAAGATATTTGGATATATACATTTCATATATACCGTTTACAGTAAAATCACAGGAGAAATAATCGGAGAAATACGATGCCAGTTCATTTACGGTTATATCATGAATCTCACTGTAGGAATGCTTGTCCGTATAATCAAAGTTCAGATCAGTGTAGTAACATTCTCCGTTTATGATATTGATTTTCTCAAGCAGTGTCAGTTTATTTGTTACATCGAGATTGCTCGGACTGATCTCATGGCTGGATACGGAATTCAATGTTTTCCTGTCCTGAATACGAAAATACAGATTCGAGACAATGATACAGATCGCAAAAATTGCAATGCATATTATAAACCATAGAAGATTTTTGTACAGGAAATGAAGAATACCGTGTGCTTTTCCTGTATGCTCGGCAGAGGAAACAGTACCTTCTTCGCTCTCATTTATCATATCATTTACTTCTGATTCAGAGATATCATCGTCTTCCTTATGGGCAGCGGTCAGTTCATAGGAAGCAATGACAGATTCTTTATTTTCTTCGTTACTCATGATGTGCCGCCTCCTTTATATTTGGTAGTGTAATAGTAACAACCGTACCGCGTCCGACGGCACTCTTGTATTTGATCTTCGCCTGATGGATCTCTGCGATCTTGCTGCAAATAGCAAGTCCGAGTCCGGCACCGCCCTGCGCACGGGATCTGGATTTGTCGATCCGGTAGAAAGCCTCACTGATTCGTGTGATTTCTTCCGGTGGCATTCCCCGTCCGTTATCTTTGATAATGATTACATAATTATCATCTCTTACAGTTCCGGCTACATGGATAAGGCCATTGTCGTCGATCGCTTTTCTGGCATTATCAATGATATTGATGATCAGAGACTGAAAGAGGTCAATGTCCATCATACAGCAGCCCTTTCGGCAGCTTGACTTTAATGTGATATGTTCCTTTGCAAGCTCAGGCTTCATAACATTGATCACATTTCGGATCGCAAGGGATGGATCAGTCGGTGTCAATATGGTTTCCTGATTCTTAACGACCAGCAGGTCTAATAATTTCAGGGATAAACTTTCCAGACGTTTTCCTTCTGAGAAAATATAATTAGCGGCTTCATTTGTTTCGTCCTCACTCATATTCTGGCTTCTCAGAAGATCGGCGTAACCGATGATCGAAGTCATAGGGGTCTTTAATTCATGTGCAAAGCTTCCCATAAACTGTTCCTGCTTTTCCATAGAGAAATGAAGCTCTGAGATATTATCTTCGATGGTATCCGCCATGTTGTTAAAATCATTTGCGAGCGCTTCGATCTCATCACCGGAGTGAATATGCAGGCGGGCAGAATAATCACCGTTGGAAATATGTTGTGCAAGTGAAGACAGTTTTTCCAATGGTTTTGTAAGCAGACTGGCTGCGATCATAGATGTGATACTTCCGACAACGAAGATTGCGATCAGCAGAAGACGAAATGTGTTTTGTTCCTGCGCACGGGCAGCATACACGGAGGTGATGTCGTAGACAATATCCATCTGTGAGATATCCAGATTTTCTGTATTGATATTCAGGAAACTACATAACTGCAGATAGTAATTGCCGCCCTCTTTCCAAATGATCGAATTACAGATGTTTTCATCCGATGGTTTCATTTCTTTATATGTAGAGGATGAATTCATGATACATACTACTTCCATATCCGAATTCCGAAGAATGATATTCTTACGGATAGAGTCACTCTGAGAGGAAAGCTGGTTGATGATATTAGACATATCGATATAAGATGACACAGAATTTGTATCAACGGCGATCAGCAAAGTGCTTTGGATACTCTGATAATTCTGCAGATCACTGTCTATCGTGGAAGATAACGAGGTTTTAAATGATCGGTGGATCAGTATGGTTCCTCCGAGACCAAAGGACAGTCCCAGAAGTATAACCATACATAATACAAGTTTATGCTTAAATTTCATAGAAACTCCTTTTTAGATCTCCAGACGATATCCGATCTTATTGATGGTCTTTAAGCAGTCTTCCAGCCCAAGCTTTTTACGCATTCGCTGGACATGAAGAGCAACTGTCCGGCTGTCGCATGGATAGTCGCCGCCCCAGATACGTTCATAGATCGTTTCACGGTAGAGGGCAACGCCCGGATTCTGTGCAAATAACAGCAATAGCTCATATTCCTTATTTGTCAGAGGAATCTCTCTGCCGTTTTTGGTAACACTCATTGCGACAGTGTCGATCACCAGATCACGAATGGTTATCGTTGTATTTAACTTGTTGTATCTTCGCAGTACAACTTCGATCCTTGCAAGAAGCTCAACGATCTCAAATGGTTTTACGATATAATCTTCAGCACCCATCTTCAGCCCCATAACGCGGTCGTTCAGGGAATTCTTTGCAGTAATGAAGATTACAGGTATTTTTAATGGTTTTATATATTCAAGAACATCATAGCCGGATGCACCCGGAAGCATAATGTCGAGCAGAACTAAGTCAAATGGATTTTCTTCTAATATATCAGCCGCAGCCAGTCCATCATAGATACAGGTACAGGAATATCCAGCCTTTGTAAGACTCATTTTGATCAGATTGGCGATTGGCTTTTCGTCTTCAACTACTAAAATATTAATCATAGATACATAACCTCCTGCGGGTCGATCTTAAATGACCCCATACGATTTAATTCTACTATATTTTAGAAAAACTTAAAAGAGATTAATGTCGAAAAAATGAGATTTAAGGTTTCACCCGATTCCTCCTGACTTGTGTTTTGCTTCACCTCGCGCCTGCCCCTGCCGGTTATGCATTACCCTGCTTCATGTCTGCCCCTCCCGGCTGGATCCTTTGCATATAGACATAAAGCAATATTTTCGTTATGAACTTGTACCTTGCCAGCGAATGCGGGTGCATGTTTGAGCCGAAGGCGAGTTTGCACAGGAGCATGAGCGAATAAGGCAGGTACAATTCATAGAAAATATGCGAGTCTATATGCAAAGGATCCAGCCGGGAGGGGCAGACATGAAGCAGGGTAATGCATAACCGGCAGGGGCAGGTGTGAAGCAGGGTAATGTACAATACACAGCTCGATGTTATTTCCACAGACTTTAGATAATGTGTAGTTCACAAGATTTGGTTTAGATGGTATATTAATAAGGATTGGATGAAACTATTGTGTGTTTTATAGAAAAGGGCAATATTTCTTAATAAAGGACAATAAGCAAATGATGAAAAGGGAAGAACTGAAAGAATTAGAGGAAAGGATAATAAATGGCTATCAGATCAACAGGGAGGAAGCAGGACTGCTTATGGAAGCCGACCTGACAGAGTTATCTGAAGCGGCAGATCGGATACGGATGCATTTTTGTGGAAATGTCTGTGATGTCTGTTCTGTGGCAGCGGTCAAGGTAGGACAATGCAGCGAGGATTGTCTGTACTGTGCACAGTCGACAAGAGCAAAGGATAAGGTTCCGGCAGAATGTGTGCTGGGCGAGAAGATTTTGACAGATATAGCAGTTCAGGATAAGAGCAGAGGCTCTTACCGCTATGGCCTGGTATCTGTCGGCAGACGGCTGTCGAAGAAAGAAGTAGAGCTTGCTGTCTCAAATGTTGCAGATATAAGAAAGAATGCAGATATCCATGTGTGTGCATCGCTTGGTATGTTGGATGAGGAGGACTTTGCGAAGCTGCATGAGGCTGGAATGACGATGGTTCATAATAATATGGAGACATCGGATGAATTCTTTAAGACCTTATGTACTACACACACTTCAGATGATAAGAGAAAGAGCATCCGTGCAGCGAAAGCGGCTGGTATGAAGGTGTGCAGTGGTGGTCTTATCGGACTGGGAGAGACGCTTTCTGACCGGATCGATCTGGCGTTTTCATTGAGAGCACTGGATGTGGATTCTGTTCCGATCAATATGCTGAACCCGATTCCTGGAACTTATTTTGAGCGTCAGGAGCCGATGAAAGAAGAGGAATTCCTTCGCACAGTTGCAATCTTCCGGTTTATCCTGCCGGATACATTTATCCGTCTGGCAGCAGGCAGAGCATTTTTACCGGATAATGGTAAGTCGGCACTTCGAGCCGGTGCAAATGCGGTTATCAGTGGTGACTTCCTGACAACGACAGGTATCACATTTGAGACAGACCTGCAGATGATAAAAGAACAGGGCTATGAGGTTGGCGCGCCGAAGCCCGGCACCCGCATGGACTTTTAAGATTGAATTGCCGGCACTGCTTCTCCCCACTGACCGGCCGGATGTTCTGTATATAGACATTAGCAATATTTTCGTTATGAATTGCGCCTTGCCAGCGAATGCGGGTGCATTGTCCGAGCCAAAGGCGAGTTTGCACTGGAGCATGAGCGGATCAGGCAGGTGCAGTTCATAGAAAAAATGCGAGTCTGATACAGAACATCCGGCCGGTCAGTGGGGAGAAACAGTGCCGGCATGTAAGATTTAACTGCGGTTGTTGAATTTTCGAGGAGAAACATATATTATAAATATGATTGAAACATAGAATCGGACTGAAGTATGACTATAATATAAAATTATACAGAGACAATTGATGGTTGGGAGATTTGTTTTAATAATAAAGGTAGAAAGAGGTATAACATGAATATTTATGACAGAATGATGGCGATTGGCACGAAGATGACAGAGATGGATGCATCCACCTATCAGGGAGCATTTATCGGTAAGATATCATATATGGCAGAGAAGGAACAGGCTGATCAGGCAGACAGCATCCGCTATGAATTCGGAGCAGTAAAGGAGAATGCATTTATGTACATCCTTCCGATCCTTGGTTATGTGGCTGGGGTAGAGACGCCTGTAGAGAAATTTACGGTAACCCTTGTAAAACCATCCGATAAAGAGAAAGAGCTGAAACGTGTGGAGGCGGCTTCTTATGATAATGCAGAGGATTTTCACACATTTTCAAAAGAAGAGGTTTACAGCTTTAGCAAGGAGACAGGAGATCAGAACAAGATTCACCTGACTGACCATCCGGTTGTACAGGGGATGCTTCTTCTTCGTACTGCTGCAGTAAAGGCAGAAGATGTAGCAAGAATCGATGTTAAGTTTGTAGAACCATCTTATGCAGAAGAAGAACTGAAATGGGCATTTGATGGCAGAGATTATGTATTGTTTGCAGATGGATATGTAAAGGCAACATTCCGCATCAAATAATATCTGGAATGGAGGGTGTATGAAGGTAAATAAGTTCAGCCGGGTGTATCTGGCTGGCATGATCTGTATACTTTTGTCAGGCTTTTTTCCGTATTTCAGGTATCATTTCACGATGCAGGATGCAGAGACTTTGAAGCAGCGGTATCCTTTACTGAATTTGAAAAAACTGGCGACACAATATAGCGGTATGGGAGAAATTGGCTTTTTCACACGAATCGTGCCATTTTTTATTTTGCTTGCAGGAATTGCGGGAATCGTATTGATGTTGATCTATTTTGCGGGAGATCATGATACATGGAATATATTTAATCTGAATATGTTTATTCCTGTTGCTGTTTCAGGTGTTGGGTTATTTATTATAAGACATCATCAGACGATCCGCGCGATCCGTGAGATATTGAATGATACTACAGAAAATATGCATGAAAGCGGGTATGCAGGGTCTGCCGGATATGGAGCAGGCTTTTATCTGCTGGTGGCAGGTGTTGTGATCAGTCTGGTGAGTGCGGTGTGCTTCTTTGCACTTGATAAATAATTGAGGTATAAGAGATGGCAAATGAAAAGATTCTGCTGGTGGAAGATGATTTTGCACTTGCAATGGGAACAGAATATACATTAAAAACTGAAAATTACGAAGTCGTGAAAGCTTCGAATCTGGCAGAAGCAAAAGCACTTTTACAGCCGGATATCGACCTTGTATTATTAGATGTGATGCTGCCGGATGGAAACGGATATGATTTCTGCCGATACATAAGAGAGCATGATAATTATGTTCCGGTTATATTTCTGACGGCAGTTTCTGATGAAGTGAATCTGGTACAGGGGCTGGAGCTTGGAGCAGATGATTATATTGCGAAGCCTTATCGTGTGAAAGAACTTCTGACAAGAATTGCGGTTATCCTGCGGCGGCAGAAATATAATAATTCCGGCATAAAAGAAAAAAAGGAAGAACCGGAAGCTGATATTGTATTTGGACATACAAGACTTGATAACAGACATTATAAGATTTATCAGAAAGATCGAAATGTGGATTGTACGCCGAGCGAATTTCGCTTACTGAAAGAACTGGTAACACATGCGGATCATGTTCTTACCAGAAAACAGCTGATCGAGCGGTTGTGGGATGTGGATGAGGCATTTGTCGATGATAATACCTTATCCGTCTACATCAAGCGTCTGCGTGATAAACTGGAAGAAGACGCAGCTTACATCCAGACAGTCCGCGGTGTCGGCTATACATTTTCATTAGGCGATTCAATAAAAAATAAATATATATTATAAATTCAAATAAAAAAGATGCTATTACATATTATTACGCAAGGCACTTCCGTTCTAATCCACTCTGTGTAACTTCGAACTAACCTCGGTAAACCTCGCTAAGGTCTCAGTTACCCGTGCAGTGGTACATAAAGCAGCAAAATACGCTGCTTAAGTACCAGCCTCGGATAAGGCTTGCTTCATAATAGTAGTGACATTTTTTTATATACTATAATTTGTTGTATGTTTATTTATTAGTTGAATTGCCTATTTTAGGGTTACATAGTCGGCGGACACATAGCCGGTGTAGCGCTTGCTTCCTTTTTTGAAAGAAACCTTATACCAGTTTGAATCACGGCTTGTCGTGATACCTTTTACAGTAAGTGACTTGCCTTTTGCAACGGTAGTCAGGATCTTGCTGCTTGTATTTGCACTCTTTCTTACATTTAATACACTACATGTAACCTTAACCTTCTGAGTAGCTTTTTCAGTTGAAGCGGCAGCAGAATGTTTTCCTTTATATACAGTTTTGCCAATCTTGTTAAATGCAGTTACATGATATTTGTATTTGGATGATGCTTTTGCATTTATACAGTAAATGGACTGATTTCCATTGTTGATCGTTTTGATCTTCTTATATTTCTTTGTCTTAGTATCATAACGGTAGATGTAGTAGCCGCTAACACCTTTGATGGATGACCAAGACAGGAGCTGCCTGGAATCATAGCTCTTAACCTTTACATTTGTTACCTGCTGAGGAATTACCTTTGCTGATGTTGTGGCGCTTTCACCTGTGTATGTCTTACCGTTATATTTTCTGTATGATTTGATCTGGAACTTGTAACCGTTATTGGATGTAAGACCGCTCTGCGTAAAGGTTGTGGTTTTTGCAGATGTGATCGTTGCGATCTTTGTCCATGAAGAACCGGCTGCATCTTCTTTTACATACAGACGGTAGCCATCGATATTGCTTTCCTTCTTCCATGTAAGTTTGATCGTGTCAGCCTTGATGGTTTCAGCTTTAAAATTCTTAACAGCAGCCGGTTTGGTCAGAACTGTTACGGAATCAGAACGACTGGTATTTACATTTGTGCCGCTCTTTGTATAGTAAGCAATGACAGAATAAGTATATTCCTTATTGCCGGTTAAACCTGTATGTGTGAAAGAGACGGTGTTTTTGTTTTTAATTGTCTTGATGTGTGACCATTTATTT
>DJPV01000081.1:33334-41511 GCA_002437435.1 Lachnospiraceae bacterium UBA6403
GGTTTTGTGTTTCCGGTTGCGACATTTGAGTAGTCAAAATAAGCTTTTTTACCGTCTTCTACATAGTAGGAGCGAATCTTATATGAATAAGAAGTACCACAGTTAAGACCTGTGTCTTTCCATGTGTTTGAAGAAGCACCCTCTACATAGGCAACTGTTTCATATTTTCCGGTCGAAGCATTCAGTCTGGAGATACGGTAGCCGCTGACTTCTGTCTGAGCATCCCATGTTATTGTGAGAGATGTCTCTGCCTTTTTGGATACAGCAGCATTTGTAACTGTTTTTTTCTGTGTGGTTGCATGTGCTGGAGTGGAATGCGAACCATAATAATTGCCGTCCTTCAGTTTGTAATAAGCACGAACCTGATAGCTGTATAAAGTATTGATCTCGAGATCCTTGTCGATGTAGGTTGTCTTTGAAGCACCGGTTGTTTTGCCGATCTTCTCATACTTTCCGGTTTCTTTGTTCAAACGATAGATCTGATAGCCGTAAGCATATGGAACTTTATCCCACTTCAAAGTGATACTTAACATGCTGGCAGTCGTTCTTGTCAGATTTTTAACAGTAGCAGGTTTCTTGACATAACGGAAGTTCATATCGACTCTGCCGGCGATTCCATCGACGGAACCGGAAGACGTGTACTGCCAGTAGGAATATTTACCCTCAAAGGATGCATGAATGCTGCCGGTTACGCTGTCCCATCCCGGATACTGGGCGAGCCAGATTTGGTAGTTCTTTGCAATTGCGTTTGAATCTACATCATTTGTAAGTAAAGATTTGTTTGCGTATACCATAGCGGTATAATTCTTACTTTCGACTTCTTTGCAGAAAGCATTGCAGATCGTTGTTGCCTGAGCGACGCTTAGATGTGCGCGGGCAAGTCTGCCGGTGTTGCCTGTATAATATTCAAAATCCATAACAATAGGAAGATTGATGTCATAACCTTTGAGCAGGTTCATTGTAAAGTCAGCTTCAGCTTTGGCTTCGGCTGTGGTGATTGCCTGGGAGTAGATGTAGACGCCGACATCCAGACCTGCATCGATGGCACCCTGTAAATTTTCCTTATATAATGCATCTGCTTCCAGTACGCCGGATTCTGTTGTACGAAGTGCTACACGGATAATAGCAAATTTGACGCCATCTGCTTTTACTTTTTCCCAGTCAATCTTTCCCTGCCATCTGGAGATGTCGATACCATCGATCACATCGTAGCCTTCAAACTGGCTGTCGTGTGAATAGCTGCTGGTATTGATGGCTGCAAGAGAAGGACTGCTGTTATAATCTGACTGTTTCTGCAGTTCACTGAATGCTTCAGGATCTTCACCGTATTTCTGGTTGATATATGCAGCCTGTGCATCTGTCAGGGATGAACGGTTGAAAGTTCCGTTTGCAACCATAGTGTCGATCTCGTCTTCAGAAGATGAGCCCGCATTGCTGCTGTAAGCGGAAACACCGGATTGTGATTGATAAGTATAAGCTGCCTGTGCGGATACATGATCGGCATTTTTTGGCACAGAGAATGCCGCAAGACCGGTAAGCATACCACATAGGATGGTTGTGACTAGTTTTTTCAAGATGAATGACCTCCCATTTGTTTTGATTGATAATGTTATAAAAATCTTATGTAAAAATAAATCCGTTGTTACTGTAAAAAGACGATTTTTGTATTTTACATACAGAGATATAATATTTTTTTTACATATAAAAGTCAATATATGGATGTGATTTAAGATTTATAATATAAGAAAAGACTTAGTATGTAAAATGTATGTTATGAGTCTTTGCTGAATATTTACTCAAAAGACCGATTTTTTTAGTGAAAAGATGATGGGATGATGTTATACTTATAACATGTGTGGAATAAAACGACAAAATAATTGATACGGAAGGGAAAGACACATGGAAGAAAAAATAGGTTTTTTTAAGACGATTGCCGGAATGTTCAAAGGTCTGGTTCATCCATCGGAATATATAAAGACGGGAAGGAAGAGCTCCTGGTTTGCTATACATGTGCTGGTTATCTGTGTCAGTATCTTGCTGCCGGTGGTTATTTTCTATATTCCTGTGAGTAAAAAGATCGGATATAATCGGCTGGCAGATGCGATCGATGACAGGATCGCTTATTTCAGTGTGAGCCAGGATGGCTTTTACTGTAAGAAAAAGTATGAGATGAAGCAGCCGGGTGGTGCTTATATCCAGATCAATTCTACAGATTATGATACAGAATCCGATGAGATCGATGAGCTGTTAGAAGAGGGTCATTACAGAACAATGGTTATTGTATCGAATCAGGAGATCCTTTTATACAGTGATGATACGCCTACCCGTATCAGCTGGAGCAGTGTGTACAACCATCTGCGGTCGATCGAGAAGAGGGATATATATGATAAGGATATTCTGCTTACATTTACAAGACGATATGACACACCGCTTCTGATCGGCGTTACACTTGTGCTGGCAGTATTATTGATATTTAGTTATTATATAGCAACTCTGATATGGGGATTTATCATAAATGCACTCAAACACGTATTTGGTATCAGTGATGAGGTCAGCTTTTCGGATATCGTAAAGGCGTCAACACTTGTCAGAACCCCGTGGTTTGTGGCTGCGGTTCTGATTGCCGGATATGTTCTGAAAGGGCAGTTTGTATTTATGTATATTCTGTGCGTGATAGTAACATTTGCTTATTTGATAGCAGCAATAAAATTATATGCAAATCAGATATTCCGGATACCGGAGAAATCGGATACAAAAAACGGATCACAGGGAGATCATGTACCGGATGAAGAGAATTATGGAGACTGATGACAGTTTCTTATTATATAAAATAACAATTAGGAGGCATTATGCGTAAAACTAAAATTATATGTACATTAGGACCATCAACAGATGATGATGATATTTTAAGACAGCTTATGATTGAGGGAATGAATGTTGCCCGATTCAACTTTTCACATGGAGATCATGCGCAGCACAAGCGTAATATGGAACGTATCATGAAATTCAGAACAGAATTGAATCTTCCGGTAGCAACACTTCTTGATACAAAAGGACCGGAGATCCGTGTAAAAGATTTCAAAAATGGAAAGATCGAGCTGAAGCCCGGTCAGACATTTACACTCACGACCGATGAGGTAGAGGGTGATGAGAAGATGGTTTCGATCACATATAAGAATCTTGTAAATGATGTAAAGCCGGGAAATACGATCCTGATCGATGATGGACTGATCGAGATGACGGTAGAGCAGGTGTCAGAGAATAAGATCGTCTGTCGTGTAGTAAATGGCGGACCGGTGTCAAACCATAAAGGGGTAAATGTACCGCGCGTCAATCTGTCCATGCCGTATATCAGTGAACAGGATCGTTCAGATATTATATTCGGTATAGAAAATGATTTTGATTTTATCGCAGCTTCTTTTGTAAGAACCGCAGATGATGTATTAGAGATCCGTAAGATCCTAGATGAGCATGGATGTGATAATATCAATATCATTTCCAAGATCGAGAATATGCAGGGCGTTGAGAATATTGATGAGATCATCCGTGTATCAGATGGTATCATGGTAGCCCGTGGTGATATGGGCGTTGAGATTCCGTTAGAGGATGTTCCTGTTATCCAGAAAATGATCATTAAGAAAGTTTACAATGCTGATAAGCAGGTTGTAACAGCGACACAGATGCTTGATTCCATGATCAAGAATCCAAGACCGACAAGAGCGGAGGCGACAGACGTTGCAAATGCGATCTATGACGGAACAAGTGCGATCATGCTTTCCGGTGAGACTGCCGCAGGCAAGTACCCGGTAGAAGCACTTCATACAATGATCAAGATTGCGGAACGCGCAGAAGAAGATATCGATTATACAAAGCGTTTTTATGAGAGAGGTAATATCCAGAATCCGGATATTACCAGTGCTATTTCACATGCAACCTGTACAACCGCGATCGACCTTGGTGCAGCAGCGATCGTAACTGTAACCAAATCAGGAAAAACGGCTCGTATGATCTCCAAATACAGGCCAAAATGTCCGATCATCGGATGCTCACCGGTTGAAAAGGTCTGCAGACAGCTGAATCTGTCATGGGGAGTTCAGCCACTTCTGATCGCAGAGGAGAATAATACAGATGATCTGTTTGAGCATTCGGTAGAGGCTGCTAAGAAAAACCATTACATTAAGGATGGTGAGATCGTTGTTATTACTGCCGGTGTTCCGCTGGGTGTTGCCGGAACAACGAACCTGATCAAAGTACATGTAGTTGGTCATATTCTGGTTAAGGGAGTTTCTGTAAATGAGAAATCCATATGCGCACCCTTATGTGTAGCAGATTCGGAAGAAGAATTAATAAAGAATTACAATCCCGGCGATATTATCGTTATGAAGGAAACCAGTAATAATATCATGGATCAGTTAAAGACTGCTGCGGCGATCGTGTGTGAGAAAGACGGAAAGAATTCTCATGCAGCCATTGTCGGATTAAGCCGTGATATTCCGGTTATCATAGGAGCAAAAAATGCAACACAGATCTTAAAAACGGGAGCAATTGTTACGGTAAAAGCAAAAGATGGAGTTGTTGTTTCATAACCCTGTAACAAATCTTAAATTTTGGAAAATTAAGGAAAAACGTATAAAATCCATGGAATGCCATGTTGACAAGCATTTGGAATGTTGCTATAATGAACCAGAAATGTAACATTTTCGTAACAAATGTTTGGCAATATGGCATTTGTATGGGAGGTAATAAAATGTCGAAGACAACCAGAAGAATATCAGTTGCAGTTATGACCGTGAGTCTGGCAGCAACGACAGCATTTGGTGTGATAAAAGCAAACAGTATTTATGATGATTCCAATACCGGTATTTCATCCGTTCTTGATCGTTATGCAGAATCTGTTCAGCTGGATACAACAGAGAATACAACATCTGTCCGGACAGAAGAACAGACAACGACAGAGAGCGCAAAGACAGCCGATAAGAAGAATAGCAAGAAGACAGCAAAAGAAGATAAAACAGTGTCTGCACAGGCAGAAGAAGTAACATGTAAGTATCCGCAGTTTAAGGATCGCTGCCTTACAACCGTTTCCGATTCTGTAAATATCAGAGCAACGGCAAGTGAAGATGGCGAACTGGTCGGAACGCTTGCAGCAAATGGAATTGCTCTGGTAAAAGAAAAGGGTGATACATGGACGAAGATTGCATCCGGTAACTGCGAAGGATACATAAAGAATGATTATCTGATGTTCGGTGATGATGCAGGCGCATATGCAGAAGAACATTGCAGTAAGCTTGCTACCATTACAACAGAGACTTTGAATGTTCGTGAACAGGCGGATGGCGACAGCGATTGCGTGACGCAGATCCCTGGCGGACAGACATATGAAGTATTAAGTCAGTCAGACGGATGGACACAGCTTCAGATCGATGACAGTGTAAGCGGATATGTAAGCTCTGATTATGTTGAGATATCCTACAATACAGTAAAGGCTGTAACAGTAGAAGAGGCAGAAGCTGCAAGAATAGCAGCAGAGGAAGAAGCAAAGAGGAAGCAGGAAGAAGCAGAGGCAGAGAGACAGAGACAGCAGCAGGCAGCTCAGAACAGCAGTTCAGGCAGCGGTCAGTCATCTGACAATAGCAGCAGTTCAAGTTCACAGACGACAGAGACTCCTGCAACAGAAGCTCCATCTACTCCGGATCCTGTACCATCCAGTGGATCAACTGGTGTTGATCTTGCAAATTATGCATTGCAATTTGTTGGCAATCCTTATGTATATGGTGGTACAAGCCTTACAAATGGTGCTGATTGTTCAGGATTTACATTATCAGTATATGCACACTTTGGAATCTCGCTTCCGCATTCCGCAACAGCTCAGTCTTATTACGGAACAGAAGTAAGTCTTTCAGAATTGGAACCGGGTGACCTGTTGTTCTATGGTTCAGAAGGAGATATCGGACATGTAGCGATCTACACAGGTGGTGGAATGGTAGTACATGCAAGTACAGAAGCAACCGGTATCAAGACATCGGTATATAACTACAGAACACCTGTTAAGGCAGTCAGACTGCTTGGACAATAAAGGATAATAGAATAGAAGAAAAGCCGGTATATAATGTGAGAATATGGTGTTCCTCCTGATATGTACCGGCTTTTCTTTTGCTTTCGCGGAAAATAATGTTTACAGATAAAGCTATATTTTCATATAGAAAAAAGATACAGATGCATTTGTATAGTTTTCATAAATTATATAAATTAATTGTTAAATTGACTAAAAAACGGAAAGTGAAAGGTTTCCTTTTGTTTAAAATGACTTGAAAAAATGATGGTTTATGTTATAATAAGACTATCAATTCGGGGATACCCGAAAAAGAAGGAGTTGGGCAACATGAATTACATAATTAGTGGAAAAAATATCGATGTTACTGAAGGTTTAAAGAATGCAGTATATGACAAGCTGTCCAAGCTTGAGAAATATTTCGCAGAAGATGCTGTTGCACAGGTTACATTTAGTGTAGAGAAAGACAGACAGAAGATAGAAGTTACGATCCCTATGAAAGGACATATCATTCGTGCAGAACAGGTGAGTGATGATATGTATGTATCGATCGATCTTGTGCTGGAAGTGATCGAGAGACAGGTGAACAAGCATAAGAAGAAACTGATCGACAAGGAGCAGAATGCAGCATATCTCCAGGATTCATTTGTTGAAGAAGAAACAGATGAAGATGACGAGATCAAGATCGTAAGAAGCAAGAAATTTGCGGTAAAGCCTATGTATCCAGAAGATGCATGCATCCAGATGGATCTGCTCGGACATAATTTCTATGTATTCAGAAACGCTGAGACAGAAGAAGTAAATGTTGTCTATAAGAGAAAGGGTAACACATACGGATTGATCGAACCGGAATTTTAATCTCAACCTGCCACACAGGAAGCCTGTATAATCAGACCTGAAAGGGTCGTGTGAAACGGCTGCAGAGATTTATGGATAAAGAGAAGAACCGCCAGGATATTAACGCTGGCGGCTCTTTTTTTGCACGGAAAGTTATCAGATTTTAGTGTTATTTTATATGCTTTACCAAAGCTTTTCAGATTCATTCTTGATATAAATATCATATGATGGTATTATGTACCCTGAGTAATAAGATTTGGATATGAAACCAAGAAAACAGTTAGGAGAATAATAGAATGGGATTATTTGAAAAAGTATTTGGCACACATAGTGAGAAAGAACTGAAAAAGATTGCTCCTATTGTGGACAAGATAGAAGCACTTGATTCTGACATGCAGGCGTTATCAGATGAGGAATTAAGAGCAAAGACAACAGAATTCAAAGAGAGACTTGCAAAAGGAGAGACACTTGATGATCTGTTGGTAGAAGCATTTGCAGTTGTCAGAGAGGCTGCATACAGAGTACTTGGCATCAAGCATTACAGAGTACAGTTGATCGGTGGTGTTGTATTACATCAGGGACGTATCGCTGAAATGAAAACCGGTGAAGGTAAGACTCTTGTATCTACACTCCCTGTATATTTAAACGCGCTGGAGGGCAAGGGCGTTCAGGTCGTAACAGTTAACGATTACCTGGCAAAGCGTGATGCTGAGTGGATGGGCAAGGTACATGAGTTCCTTGGACTTACAGTTGGTATTATTTTGAATTCATCTACAAATGATGAAAGACGTGATGCATATGCATGCGATATTACGTATGTAACAAATAACGAACTCGGTTTCGATTACTTAAGAGATAACATGGTTATCTATAAAGAAAAGCTTGTATTAAGGGGACTTCATTACTGCGTGATCGATGAGGTCGACTCTGTATTGATCGATGAGGCGAGAACACCTTTGATCATTTCAGGACAGAGTGGCAAGTCAACAGAGCTTTATAAGATGTGCGATTACCTTGCAAGACGTATGAAACGTGGTGAGGGAGATGGCGAGATTTCCAAGATGGATATGCTGATGAATACAGCGATCGAGGAAGACGGAGATTTCCTTGTAAATGAAAAAGACAAATATGTTATGCTGACAGCAAATGGCGTAAAGGAAGTTGAGCAGTTCTTCCATATTGATAACCTGTCTGATCCTGAGAATATCGAGATCCAGCATAACATTATTCTTGCACTTCGTGCGCATAATCTGATGTTCCGTGATCGTGATTACGTTGTAAAGGATGA
>DJPV01000081.1:41652-44074 GCA_002437435.1 Lachnospiraceae bacterium UBA6403
AAGACACTTGCTACGATCACATTCCAGAACTTCTTCAATATGTATGAGAAAAAAGCAGGTATGACAGGTACAGCAAGTACAGAGGAAGAAGAATTCAGAGAGATCTATGGTATGGATGTTGTAGAGATTCCTACAAACCTTCCGGTACAGAGAATTGACCGTCCGGATTCTATCTTCAAGACCAAGAAAGAGAAATTAAACGCCATTGTTGAGCAGATCAATGA
This sequence comes from Lachnospiraceae bacterium UBA6403, assembly GCA_002437435.1. Lineage (GTDB taxonomy): Bacteria > Bacillota > Clostridia > Lachnospirales > Lachnospiraceae > Coprococcus. The sequence goes on from DJPV01000081.1 coordinate 41,877, forward strand.
GAGCTACAGAAAAGGACAGCCTGTTCTGGTTGGTACGATCAATATTGATGCATCTGAGGAACTCAGCCATATGCTCAGCAAGAAAAAGATTCCACATAAGGTACTGAATGCCAAGTTCCATGAGCTTGAAGCAGAGATTGTAGCACAGGCAGGTCAGAAGAATGCTGTTACGATTGCAACAAACATGGCTGGCCGTGGTACGGATATTAAGCTTGGCGAGGGTGTTGCAGAACTTGGCGGACTTCGTATCATCGGTACAGAACGGCATGAATCCAGACGAATTGATAATCAGCTCCGTGGACGTTCCGGTCGTCAGGGAGATCCGGGTGAATCCAAGTTCTACCTGTCTCTGGAAGATGATCTGATGAGATTGTTTGGCTCTGAACGAGTTATGAGCCTTTATGATACATTAAAGATTCCGGAAGGCGAGGAGATCCAGCATAAGACGATCTCGAACTTCGTAGAAAAAGCACAGAAGAAGATTGAAAGTAATAACTTTGCGATCAGAAAGAATCTGTTAGAGTATGACCGAGTAAATAATGAACAGAGAGATATCATATATAAGGAACGTCGGAGAGTCTTGGACGGCGAAGATATGCATGAAGTTATTCTGAAGATGCTTAAGGATGATATTGGTGCATGTGTGGATACCGTATGCTCATCTGAGGCAGCACCTGAGGAGTGGAATATTGTAGAGCTTGATAATATGATCAGAGAGATCATTCCATTTGAGGAGTCGGTCACATTTACAGATGAAGAAATTAAAAAAGGTGACACAGAAGAACTCAAAGAGAGACTGTATAATGCAGCTGTGGAACTCTATCATGAGAAAGAAAAAGAGTTCCCAAGTCCGGAAGATATGCGTGAGATTGAGCGAATCATCCTTCTGAAGGTAATTGATAGAAAATGGACTGATCATATCGATGATATGGAACAGTTGAAGCAGGGTATCGGACTTCAGTCACTGGGTCAGAGAGATCCTGTAGTAGAATACAAGTTCGCCGGTTATGACATGTTCAATGAAATGACAAGAGCAATTCAGGAAGATACTGTAAAACTGCTTCTTCGTGTAAAGGTTGAACAGAAGGTTGAACGTGAGGAAGTAAATAAAGTTACAGGAACAAATAAGGATGATACAGTATCCAGAGGGCCTGTAAAGAAAGCAAAGAAGATCGGAAGAAACGATCTGTGTCCATGTGGAAGCGGTAAGAAATACAAGAACTGCTGTGGACGAAATGAATAGAAATGATGTGTTGCGGCTGCAACCGATAAAGTAGGTGAGAAATTAATGATAGAGACAGAACAGTTTAAGTTCACACTGAATCAGTACAGACAACCATTAATGGAAGTAAGGGATTCACTTTGACATTGCTGGCAGAAAAGACAGCATAGAAAAATTACAATATGAGATGGAACAGCCGGGGTTCTGGGATGATGTAGCAAAATCGACCAGTGTGTCCAGGCAGTTAAAAGAATTACAGGATTCGCTGGAACAATATCAGAAACTGGAACAGGATTTTTCAGATATTGAGACGTTGATCCAGATGGCAGAGGAAGAAAATGATTCTTCAATGGCAGAAGAGATCGGTGAGATGTTAGCAGCATTTCAGAAAGAATTCGAGGATTATCGGGTTGGCCTTCTTCTGTCAGGTGAGTTTGATGGATATGACGCTGTTTTGACACTTCATGCAGGAGCAGGCGGTACAGAGTCTTGCGACTGGACATCCATGTTATATAGGATGTATACCAGATGGGCAGAAAAACATGGTTATAAGGTTGAAGTGCTTGATTATCTGGAAGGTGATGAGGCCGGTATCAAGTCGGTTACGATCCAGATCAGTGGACAGAATGCTTATGGATATCTGAAATCAGAAAAGGGTGTACATCGTCTGGTCCGCATTTCGCCGTTTAACGCAGCGGGCAAACGGCAGACATCATTTGCCTCCTGTGATGTAATACCTGAGATAGAGGAAGATCTGGAAGTAGATATCAATGAAGATGATCTCCGAATTGATACTTACAGATCCAGCGGAGCAGGCGGACAGCATATTAATAAGACATCCTCTGCGGTTCGTATCACACATATTCCGACAGGTATCGTAGTACAGTGTCAAAATGAACGTTCGCAGCATATGAATAAGGACAAGGCTATGCAGATGCTGAAGTCAAAATTGTATCTGATCAAGAAACAGGAGAAC
>DJPV01000081.1:44296-44429 GCA_002437435.1 Lachnospiraceae bacterium UBA6403
CCGGAGTGAGTAGTAATATACAATAAAGAACGCAAAAAAGGAGAGACACCCACATGGTAAATATAGCAGTATTAGGTTATGGTACAGTTGGTTCAGGCGTGGTTGAGGTCATTAATACAAATCACGAGATCAT
>DJPV01000094.1 GCA_002437435.1 Lachnospiraceae bacterium UBA6403
ATGCTGACATGTCCGTATACCGCACGTTTTGCAAGTGCTACGAAGATATTTCCAGGTCCTACGATCTTGTCAACCTTTGGAATGGATTCTGTTCCATATGCAAGAGCTGCGATTGCCTGCGCACCGCCTGCTTTGTAGATGGCAGTTGCACCAGCTTCATTTGCAGCAACCAATGTTGTCGCATATACTTCACCCTTGCTGTTACAAGGAGTTGTCATAATAATATTTTTAACACCAGCTACCTTTGCCGGCATAATGTTCATCAATACGGAAGAAGGATAAACAGCTTTTCCACCAGGTACATATACACCGACAGATTCCAGTGCAGTTACCTTCTGTCCAAGCATGATTCCTTTTGGATCAGAATCAAACCAGCTGTACTGGCGCTGTTTTTCATGATAAGTACGGATGTTCTCTTTTGCTTTTCTGATAACTTCGATCAGCTTTTCATCTACCTGTGTATAAGCATATTCGATCTCTTCTTTTGTAACCAGAACATTTCCGGCATTGATATCCGCTTTATCGAACTGCTTTGTATATTCAAATAACGCCTCATCGCCACGGTCTCTGACGTCATTTACGATCTTTTCAACTGTATCTGCATAAGATCCAAAATTACTTGGGCTTCTCTTTAACAGATCCTTTAAGATATTTTTTTTGGTTTCCTCTGTCAGATTTACAATTCTCATTTTTATGCCTCCTTATTAATCAACGAATTCAGATCAGCAAGCAGCTTTCTGATTCTCTCATTTTCCATCTTTAAGCTTACCTGATTTACAACCATTCTTGCAGATAATGGACATACTTCCTCTAAAACCTCCAGTCCGTTTTCGCGAAGGGTGCTTCCGGTTTCAACGATATCAACGATCACCTCTGACAAGCCAACGATCGGTGCAAGTTCGACCGAACCATTTAATTTGATGATCTCAACGGTCTGGTTCTTCTGATTATTAAAATAATCTTTTGCAATATTCGGATATTTGCTGGCAACACGGATGATCTCATTTTTCTTTAATAATTTCTTCGCCTCATGTGGTCCGCAGACACACATCCGGCATTTGCCAAATCCAAGATCCATTACCTCGTACAGGTTTCTGCCTTCTTCCAATATCGTATCCTTACCAACTACACCGATATCTGCCGCACCATACTCTACATAAGTTGGTACATCTGTCGCTTTTGACAGGAAGAACTTCAGCTTCAGTTCTTCGTTTACAAAGATCAGCTTTCTGGTATCCGGGTCTTTCATCTCGTCACAGGTGATTCCTATCTGTTCAAGCAGTGCAAGGGTTTTCTTTGCAAGTCTGCCCTTTGCAAGTGCAAATGTTAAATATCTCATTGATTTATCTCTCCAATCTATCTATCGATCAAATTCTTATTTTGAATCTGCTTTTATTCTGTCTGTTTATTTCAGGGATGCGATCGCTACTTCGTTCTCATCACCTGATACTAGATCAAATACTTTAACCGTATCACTGTTTTCAAAATAAAACAGGCCGGAGAAATGTTCTCTCTTCGCATATTCCAGATAATCTTCCACTGACTTTCTGGCAGATTTGCGGATCAGTTCGATCTTCTTGTCGTTCTGGCGCAGGCTCTTGCCAAGACTGATCGCAGGCTCCTGATTCTCGATATCATAGAGAATGATCGTATTCGAGTATTCAACCGGAACCTCGATATTCTGTCTGGATAATGCCATGATCAGTTCTTCTACGGTAAATGCAAAACCAATCGATGGTGCATCTTTACCAAACTGCTTTAACAGGTTATTATACCGGCCACCCTTTACAACTGCATCTCCGGTTCCATAGGTATATCCGCGGAAGATCACACCGGTATAATAGTTATAACCATTTAACATACTGAGATCAAAGCCGATATATTTGTCATATCCATAACAGCATAATGCCTTATAGATTCTCTGTAATCTGTGGACGGCTGCAAGTGATACCGGATTTGTAACCAGCTTCTCTGCCTCTTCTAACATGGATTCTCCACCGAATAAAGAGTCAAATGCAAGAAAGGCTTTCTTTAAAACAGGGCTCAGATCCAGCTTCTTTAAATATTCCTCCAAACCGAAGAAGTTCTTGATATTGATATATTCTTTGATCTGAAGCTCCTCTGCTTCTGTAATTCCTGCTTCTGCAACAATTCCCTTAAAATAATCGATCTGTCCGATCTCGATCTGGAATTCATCAATTCCTAATGCTTTAAATGAATCTACAACGGTTGCAATGATCTCTGCATCTGCTGCAGATGAATCATCATTTATAAGCTCGGCACCGATCTGGGTTACTTCCTTTAATTTACCCTGTAATTTTCTTGGGTTTGAATAAGTATTACCTGTATAACACAGACGGATCGGCAACTGTTCGTCCTTATAATATTTTGCTACACATCTTGCAATACTAGGTGTGATATCGGGACGTAACACAAGAGTATTATTGTCACGGTCAAAGAATTTGTACATTTCATTTGATGGCGCTGATCCCTTATCACGGTTAAATATATCAAAATATTCAAATGTAGGTGTCTCTATATCATGATAGCTGTATAACTCCAGAGTATGATGCAGCTTTTCAATAATCTTTCTTTTCTTTTTACATTCTACATCATAAGTGTCTCTTACTCCATCCGGAGTCTGTAACAGTTTGTCCTGCATCTTTTTTCCTCCTTATA
>DJPV01000046.1 GCA_002437435.1 Lachnospiraceae bacterium UBA6403
GGGCTTCGGATGCATGAAGATATAGAATGTCTGCTTCAGGACATGGGAGAGCGTTCCGGGGTTCGCGAGATATCGGAATTTGCGCAGGTTGTTGGCGCAGCGAAACGAACCGGTGGCAACATGGTTCACATTATGAAAGCAACAGCAGCAGATATCAGCCGGAAGATGGAAGTGGAGCTTGAGATACAGACGATGATCGCGGCGAAAAAATATGAACAGAAGATTATGCTGATCGTTCCATTTTTTATTCTTGCATATCTGCGAATCGCAAATGGAAGCTATATACATATTTTGTATGAGAATATAGCAGGCAGATTGATTATGACGATCTGCTTGGCTATAAGTATCCTTTCTGCTGCGTGGAGCAGAAAAATGATCAGGATAGGAGTGTGACGGATGGAGTTACCGGGTGCAAGAAAATTATACAAAAGATATGGACGCTGTCTGGATCGCAGAAAGGTAAGAGCCAGTCTGCGTAAGGTTCATGTAGTATCAGAAGAACGGCTGGAACAGATGTGTGAAGATTATTATACCGGGTTGATCTCCAGAGTTCTTATGGTATTGATCTTAATGATAGTTCTGACAACCGCTGCATGTGTTAAAAATCTCAGACAGGAACAAAAAGTAGTGCTGGATCGTGACTCATATGGCGGAGATGAGAGCAACATGGAATTGCAGACCGAGATCGATGGAGAACAGAAGCGTTTTCATGTTGCTGTACTTCCGGTTATGTATGATGCCGACAGCATAGAGCAGGCATTTGATGCAGGATTTGAATATCTGGATTCAGTGTATCTGGGAGAAAATGAGAGCGCAGACCAGGTAAAGAAGGATCTGAATCTGATCGATGAGATCGAAGCTCTCGGACTTGATGTTTCATGGGAGATTGACCGTGATGACTGTGTGGATTTTAAAGGTGCGATTCTGGATGGTGATTATCTGGAACCGGTTCTGGTCAATCTGACGGCGACATTATCGTATGAGGATTTTCAGGCAGTCAGACAGTATCCGGTTCGCATAACCGGGAAAGAGAAGACGAAGACCGAGCAGGTTATAGATCGGCTGAAAGAGCAGATCCGATTCATGCAGCTTCAGTCAAATGACAGCCGGCAGTTAGAGCTTCCGGCTGAACTGGATGGATATTCCATTACGACAAAAAAGGGTGTTCCTTTGCCATTTATAGTGTTCTTATTATGCTTAAGTATTGGTGTTCTTCTGGTTTGTAAGGGATATTCGGATCTTCGTAAGGCAGGACAGAAACGGAATCAGGAACTGGTGCAGGCATATCCATCATTTGTCGATCTGCTGTCCTTGTATATGGGAGCGGGTCTGACAGTAAAAGGAACACTCTTAAAGATCGTTGCCATGACGGATAGTCATATCCTTTCAGAGGAGATCAAATACACGTTGAATGAGATTAGGTCAGGCATACCGGAGACAGAAGGATATTACAGATTGGGAAATAGACTGGAACTCCCTGTCTATCAGAAGATGATGACTCTGCTTTCTCAGAATGTCAGAAAAGGGACAAGAGATATCCTGAATATGCTTGAGGAGGAGGAACTGTCAGCACTTCAGTTGAAGCGGGAGCTGGCGAAGAAGAAAGGCGAGGAAGCAGGAACCAGACTGTTATTTCCTATGATATTACAGCTGGGCGTTGTAATGATCATCGTGATCGCGCCTGCGCTGATGGGATTTTAAGGAATAGCATAATTATCCCTTGATATTGATTAGATTTTAATTGATATCAGGGTAGAAAGATCAAAGTGAATAATAAGAAAGATAAAAGAGAAGGAGGAAGGGTGCCGGATGAGCCGGAACCTAAGAGAACTATGAAGAATGTAAAACGTTTTTTAACAGATGAAAGTGGAATGGGTGTTGTAGAGATTTTGCTGATCACGGTTGTATTGATCGCAATGGTTCTGATCTTTCAGAATAAGATCACAACACTTGTAAATAACATATGGAAATCTATCGGCAAGAGTGCAAAGAAGATTTATTAATTAATAAGGAGGTCGGGATGAGAAATCAGGGACAGATCACAGTGTTTCTCAGCCTAATACTGGTAAGTCTTCTGGTTTTGTTCCTTACGGCTATCGGAGTGGTCGGATTTCATATGGACAGAGCAAGGGTATCGGAGGCTGCGAAAGGAGCCTCCGAGCATATCAAAGCAGATTATCAGGGGCAGATATTTGAGGAATATCATGTGCTTTTGCTGGATAAAACGTATGCTGGCAGAGGTGAAGGAGCACTGGAAGACAGGATGCTCCGTTATCTGGACTATACCCTTTCATCATATGGATTCCAGATACAGGATGTCAGTCTTACCGGAATGGAATCTGTGATGGATTCTCACTGTTCGCTGTTGAGAGAGCAGATCCGTGATTATATGACTTTGTATTTGCAGTTAAAGGCGGTAAAGGATGTCGGGGAATGGATGCAGTTAGATGATCGTTCGGCTGAGACCATGGCACAGGAGATTGCGACAGGAAAGCTGGAAGAAAGTGAGAGATTGAGTGACTGGAAGGGCGAGGATCCTAGAAAGGTATTGCAAAAGGAGATGAAGCATGGATTGCTTGATCTGGTGCTTCCGGAGAACTCCGGCGTGTCCGGGGTGAAGATTGATATGAGTGATCTTCCATCCCATACAGGACAGAAAGATTCGGGCGGCGGACGGGAAGATTTGGATGGCGGGTGGGATCGTTCAGGCAGTGAGGATGATTGCAGCGTGGATACCTCATTCGAGGATATTGACCGTCTGGAAGCAGATATGAAGAAGATGACTCGAAGCGGCTTGTCAGAGAGTGAGCAGTCAGCGAACGG
>DJPV01000080.1:0-7337 GCA_002437435.1 Lachnospiraceae bacterium UBA6403
AGGGATAATTTAACAACCGTCTCGACATGTGTCGTCACTACAGTTAGAACACACTGCTTTTACCTCGTCACTACTATTGGAACACTCCTTATTTGTCGAGGTATTACTATAACGGTTCTTACATCCATACAAATCATCTTTATATCCTGTTCTATAAATAAAAGTTACTTTGTAGGGATCTGAATTACCTTCTTCATCATATCCACCAAGGATTACTTTCTCTATCAAGCTTTCAAATACATCTCTGTCAAACCTTTCAAGATATCGATTTTCCTCCAAAACTTTTCTAAATTCTTTTAACCTGATACGATGAACTTTTTCTATATTTACACTATTTTTTAGATTTTCAATAGCCGCATCATTTGCTGCTAACTTACGAACTAATTCTAGGTCTTTTGTTTCATATATATCTTGTGCAACACTCCCATCAAGATATTTTTCCAACAGAATACTTCTCTTGGATCTCAAATTTGTGTCAGTGGTCTTTGCTTTCGCAAGTTTTGATTCCACACTATCTTCAGATAATGCTTTATCAACTCTTTTTATGAACTCATCTATTACATCATTGTTATTATCACATAACATTCGGTACGATTCAAGAAATGCTTTTTCCAAAACTTCTTCTGGAACGCCCTTGCTTTCTGGGCAATTCTGTTTTCCATTTTTTGTACTGTTAGAACACTGCCATATTGTTTTTGTATGATTCGTATTACTATGCCAACTACGTCTGGAAGCTATCTTGCCACAATATCCACACTCAATCATACTACTGAATGCATACTGACGACTGTACTTTATTCGTGCTCCAGATTCAGCAGCCGGCTTACATCTATTTCCACTCCTTCTGTTCCTAATTTCCTGTGCCTTATCAAAAATCTCTTCCGACACAATCGCCGGATGATGATTTTTAATATAGTATCTATCTTCCTGCCCCGTATTTTGTAGTCTACGTTTTGATATAGCATCTACCGTATAAGTTTTTCCCATCAACAAATCGCCTTTGTATTTCTCATTTTTAACTATACCCATAACTGACGAAACGCTCCATCTATTCCCTTTAATGGTTCTTTTTCCCATCTCATTCAGTTCTCTTGCTATCATACACCCACCGGCTCCGGCTACATATCTATCAAAGATATACCGCACATCTTCGGCTCCAGCTTCATTGATAGAAATCGTTTTTGTGACAGGGTCATAATCATATCCCAAGCAACCTTGGAATCCGACCATCTCACCACGTTTCATTTTCATCTTCAATCCTTTTCTAACATAAGCAGAAGTATTTTCAACTTCCTGCTGTGCTACAGAACTTAGAATCGTCAATAAAAATTCTCCATCTTTTAGGCTATGTATTTTTTCCACTTCAAAATACACATCTATATTCCGCTCTTTTAACATCCTGACATACTTTAATGTATCCAATGTATTTCTTGCAAATCTCGGTATGCTTTTGGCAATGACCATATCAATTTTGCCATCTAGGCAATCATCAATAAGTCTTTGAAAATTTTCTCGCTTATCAACCTTTGTTCCTGTAATAGCTTTATCCGCATACACACCTGCCATTACCCATTCCTTATTGCTCTTGATTAAATCAGTGTAATATCTGACCATCGAATTATAGCTTTTGATCTGATCCTCATCGTCGGTACTTACACGACAATATGCAGCGACACGCATCCTGCTACTCCTGTCTATCCCTGAATCATCTCCCGGGATCACCGGATTTGCCTTTATAATCTCTACCTCCATCTAAACCTCCGTTGTGTGTTCCCATAATAGTGTACATATCAATTATATAAAAATACGCTTATTTTTTCAACTAAAATGATTAGATATGACTTTGTAATCTTTCTTCAAACTTTCCAGTATTTTTCTATGCTCTTCCTCAGTTATCAACTTTTTATCCTTTAGTTTAGCAAGATACGAAAGCTGAAGATTATATCTTACCAAGGATTTATTGTTCATATATCCCATCAACCCTTTCTCAATATTTGTGCAAAAAAATATCTGCCAATAACAATCCACCAATAAATTGATAGACTCTTATTGCCAGATATTAAAATAAAACATACAGGTGACAGCTCAGTACACTGTCCACATCGGTCTTGCACCGTCATAAAAGACTGAATATCATCAGAAGTATCATTATTAAAGACATGTATCATCGCCAATGCATCTGCTGCATTTTTTTGCCAAATAGTTCTCGCTCCTCACCTTTGCTTCAACACCCGAATCAGTATTCCATCGCATTTATTCTATAATGTTAGAACAGGTAAGTCATGGCGTATCTGCCAAGTTGCTCCACATATCCCACATGTCCCATATGCTTCCTATTCAGCTATCAAGGTACATAAATCTTATATCTATGTAGCATATTTCTGTTGTTATCCTTTCTGCCTTATAGATATTCAGATCTATTTTTATTATAGATTTTTTGAAAAGATAACTCATCAGCTCGACCATCTATTACTTGATTATTTCATATGGTAGAGCATAAAAAATTCCATGGTCATCCCATGGAATTTCTTTCTTATATATATTTGTTGTCATCTTCTATACAGTCCATATACCCAAGTAATCGACTACGGCTGATGTCATCATAATTGCATATACGCTTGCACATTGCATTACACATCGCACGTTTTTCATCTAAAGCTACTAACTCACCTGGATCACACAAAAGCTCCGCAATACTTATATCCAAACACTCTGCAATTTTCATCACCGTATCCAGCTTGGGATTACTTCGTCCCTCAATAATATCTGAAATGGTACTCACATTAAACCCGTATTTAATTGCAAAACCATGGGCTGTAAGTCCCCTGGCAGACACTAACTCTTTCAGTTTTTCATGAAATGGTTTCATTGGTAAATCATCCTTTCCGCTTTGTCTATTATAACAACCTCGGAATTCCGAATGCGACCGATAAACCATATATATACAAGATAATTCGTATGGTTTATCGGCTACATATCCTGTGCACTGATACCACATTACACGAAAACCTACTATCTTTGTCATCCAAAAAATTTTGTTATTTTTTCTTGGATAAGAGTTTTCACATTTTTTCTATATACACTTCCTCTACTACGCTATCAGCCGGATGTCTGGCTTGCCAGATTCGCTCTGGTCTATAAAATTTTCTTGTTTTAATAATTGCCCACTTTCCCTCTGACTGCACATAAAATAAAGTAAATCGCTCATCATTATTGACCGTCATAATTTTTTCTATCGTTGTCATCTGCTCAACATCTAAAGGATGATTTTTTGTCACTTTGCGAAAAATCTCATATTGCCTATCTATTATCTGTTTTTTCCTTTTCTCATCCTTTTTCCTGCTTTGTGCAGTTCTCTTTCTGTCTTGAAGATACATATCTATATATTCCTGCCTCAACATCATGAACTCTTCATTATTTTCCAATTCTCTCATGATGTCATAGGAACACATTGAGAATTCCATTTCTTCCTTTGTAAGCCGGGGAGCATCCGCTAGAATTTCACTTCTGAATGCTCTCTCTTGTTCCATATACTCTGTTTCCTTTTTATTCAGAAAAGAATCCAAATCTTCCGAGAACTTTATCCAATACTCTTTCTCATCCTCGTATGGCATAAACGAGGGAGCAACCTCCATAAAGTTTGCAATTGAATACATGGATTTATATAAGCGATTCCACATTTTGTACGCTTCATAGGAAATATATACCATTGTCTTCTGTTCCATAATGTCCTGCTGCATTTTGATAACCTCATCCGGGATTTCCAAATGTCTCAAAATATCAATTAACCCATCTATCACATTTCGCAAAAATGGTTTTTCACACTTTGAAAAATCTCCGGTTTTAAGCGCCCTGCAATTTTCCTGATTTTCGTCAGATATTAACCACTCTATAAACCAGCCATCCTCCTTGGGGAAAATATACATTCCTTTTCCTGTAAATCCCTGCTTTTTATCCTTAATTAGATCTATGCAAAAATCAAGCACATTAAAAATCTGTGTCAATTGCTCTCTAGTTGCCTCATATCGACTATTCTTCTTACATTCCCGGCTTTCCTCTGTAGGTTCTCCATCTAATTCACTTTCATATACATACTCAACTATTTGATCTAAATTTACATATTTTCCCATTGTCTAATCTCCTCCATCTCTTATCCCCATTCATTATTATATAAAAAAATCTCATGAACCCACCGAATCATCCGTGAACTCATGAGAAGTTTTTCGTGCTATTATATTTATTCTGGTCTCCTGTATTCCATAATTTCATTCAGTTCTACACCCAAGTAATAACATAGCTTACAGATAAAATTCGGATCATATCTGGAATTTTCATCTTTGCAATATCTATTGAAATTGGAACGTTTTATGTCCAGATCCTTACATATTTGATTCTTGCTAATTCCCTTTTCTTCAAGAAGCTCTTCTATCCGAAAATGAATAGACCCATAATCCATGTGGCATCTCCCTATCGTATCAATATACGATTATATTTTAATGGGAGTTCCCTCATTTGGGCAGTTCCCAGATGTGGGAGTGGTTTTTATCAAGTCTTGTAATCTCCAAACGGATACAATATAATAGTTTCATATATATCTGTTGTTATCCACGGGATAAGTACGCCCGCTGGTAGCAACAGATTTTTTTATGCCCTGTTATGCCGCCGGCGGCATAACTAAATACAGCAAGCATTGGTTTTATATCCACAAAACCGCCATTTTTCAATTTTCTCCCGAGTGAGAAATATCGAAAAATAGCTAAAAGAAACTTGGGGAATATCCCCAAACCCCTAAAATCAGTGAAAGGACATAAATAAGAATGAACGAAAAGACAAAAGAAATGCATCTTAGAATCACCGAAGAGGAATATCAAATGCTACTCCAACAACGAGCTTTTCTGAAATACTCTTCCATAGCACAAGTGCTTCGAGCCTACATACATTCCGGTCATTGCTACCGGTTTGATATGTCAGGTTTATATGATTTTTCAACGCAGATCTCCCGTATCGGGAACAATATCAATCAGATTGCAGCAGTTGTAAATGAGACCTATTCCGTCACACCATACCAGATGAAAATGCTCCAAAGTCAGATGACGGAGATTCAGGAAATCGTAAAAAAGGCATCCGAAGAAAAGTTCAAAATCATTAAATTCAAAGAGAAAGAAAACTGGGCAGGTGATATAGATGGCGATTACAAAAATCATAAAAGTAAAGGTTAATACGAAAGCAGCTATCAACTACGTGAGAAATCCGGATAAAACAAATGAACGGCTTCTTGTATCCTATGATGGTTGCTCAGAATCTAATATCGAACTCTGCTTCAAAATGGCGTTGGCTAACAAAACAAGAAATCAAAATAACAACAACGTGTTAGCCTACCATTTTATACAGTCGTTCGCACCTACGGACGAGGTAACACCGGAGCAGGCACATGAGCTTGGAATGAAATTCATGGAACAGACATTTGGCGGAAAATACTCATTTGTCTGTGCTACCCATGTCGATAAAGGACATATTCACAATCACTTTGTCATGTGTTCTGCAGAACGTGGCATGACCGGGAAGAAGCTGGATGACAACCTCTCCCTGCTCCACACAATACAGAAAAACAACGACAGGCTGTGCCGGGAATACGGTCTAAGTGTGATTGAGAAAAAACGTGAAAAAGGGAAAAATTACAGAGAATGGTTTGAGGATAAAACGAATCCATCCGGCTCAAAGAAAACACAGCTTCGGAAATTGATGGATAAGATTATCATGGAATCTCTTTCATTTGATGATTTCCTGCAACGCATGAAAGCAGAGAATATCATAATCGAGCAAGGCAAATCTAAGAAATATGGTATCGTCACCAAGTATCGTTTTCCAGATGAGGAACGCTTCCATCGTGGATATTCACTTGGCTCTTTCTACACGGACAACAACATAAAGAAGAGAATTGCAAGGCGGCAGTCTTACCTTGAATCGCTGAAAAAGAAATCGGAAGCACGGAAAGAAAAGAAGAAAGATGCGTATGAAGCAATGACACCCGGAGAGAAAAAGTTGGATAAAAGCAAGCTAAAAATCTCCTCTATTCAGGATGTATCTGGAAGCATATCTCAAGATAATATCGGGTTGCAGAAATGGAAAAATGTGCAGAATGCCAGACGTATGCAACAGATACAGAAAGATCTGCATGACCGGTATGGAATACGCTATACGGAAATAGCCGGACAGACAAAAACTCTTCGTGCTAACACGAATTATCTGAATACTACAATAGAGAAAAATCAAAAAGAGATTGCCGAACTTCGACAGTTTATCAATGATTGCGTGATGTATAAGAAGCTGAAAATCTACTCCACGAACGAAGAAAAAGCTGAGGATAAGGAGGCATACTACCAGAAGCACGATCAGGAGCTGAACGCTTTCCACGACGCCAAATTTGCCATGGAAAGCCGAAATGTTGATCTATCTACTATCACCGCAAGTAACATCAAAATCCTTCAAAAACGACTGGAGCAAGCCGAACAAGAGCAGCAAAATCTCCGTGAACAACAGCTTCAAAATGAGCTGGAAGCCAAAGAGCTTCAAAGCTACCAGAAGGAAATCGACACCTACTTAGGGAAAAAGCATGAGGATATTTAGTCCTCATGCGTCTCCGTAAATGCCTTGTATGAGTAAATAACATCCTCAACTTTATCTCCAAGCATCTCTACAGCTGCAATTACATATGTATAACTGTCCGGTCTTACCTTCCTTAAATAATTTATCGACCTTGCACCCTTGAATTGAAGCTTTTGATCTATAGATGTTGCTACGTCTTCTATTGGACTATATTCTTTGTCCATATAAATACAGGAAGCCAAATACAAAACCTCACACGCTATATACGCAGCTTTTTCTGCATTGAACCGCTCGCTATATATATGACCGCCGATTCGACGAATTCCATCCATAAAATATTCATATTCTTCTTTGTCTATTCCGCCCTTTGCAATTATGCAAAAGCAACTGCTTATCGTATCTTGCAGGACAGTTTGTACGCTGTAATCCATGCCCCGATACCCAAGCTCTGTCTGAGCTACCTGTTTGTAGACATCCTTCACCTCTGAAAAATCCGTCATATTCCTAGTAAGTGTGTAACAATCAAACAACTGTTTTATAATCTCCAGTTCCTTATCAATTCCAAATCTAATTCCTGTAGTGTGAGGTGCAAATGCTGTGAGTTTATCTCCAAGAATACTATTTACATCTGGAACTCTCACTGTAAAATCATCTCCGGATGTTATCAGTAGTTCATTCCGTATTGGTTTTTCAAGCAATGTGCGATAATGATACTCTTCAAATAGTATATC
>DJPV01000080.1:7366-38140 GCA_002437435.1 Lachnospiraceae bacterium UBA6403
CAGCAATATGACCAATGGCTTACCATTAACTGGCGAATCATATGTGAATTCGTAATGCCTTTTTTCTATGCTGTTTCTTCCCTTTCTCACATCCTCACTTTGACTCTTAAATGGGAATATTTTACCAGCTTCAGCTATATACTGCTCAACATCAGTTCCCGGTTCCACAATAATATCAATATCTGTTGATAATCTCCGTGGTTTATCAAGCAACAGCATTAAACAAGTGCCACCCTTGAAGATGAATGGCATTCCCACCTTTGATATAGCTTCTAGTAATCCAAAGGCATACACCGTCTTCTCAAGCAGAGATGGATCATTGCCACTTAATAAACATAATCTGTCTATATTTTCTTTTGTAAAATTATCTTGCGTAAGCATTTATCTTCCTCCAATGTACTTTCCTATTTCTTCTACCTTTCCTCTTCTCCTGGCATATCTTAACAACCTTGTATAATCAATTGCATATAGTCGATCCGCAGTTTCATAAATACGATATATCTCATTCTTACTGTACAACAACCTAAATGTTTTTTCTGAAACAACATCAACCAATAACTGTTCAATGCTAATTCCGTGCTTCACCTCGGTATTTCGAGGATGTTCACTGACTAAATTAAGCAGAACAATACTATCCCTTGTCCAATATGCATCCCATTCCTGATTTCTTGGTTTAATCAATATATTTCCAAAATCTTGCTCTTGTAAATATCGAAAAACCGAATCTAATGCATCTCGTTCCACCATAATAAAAAATGTGTTTTGTGCAATCATATGATTAAGAAACTCATTAAGCTGCACACTCTCAAAACAGACAAAATCCACAAGCGGAAACTCATCCTCAATTGCCATTGCAATTTCATTACTTTTTTTACTATATTCTGGAACGTATATATTTTTTTCACTTAAACAGTTAGAATCATCCCAAGGCACATACATACCTCTCTGCTCCCGGCACAAAACTCCCTCTTTCACAAGTTTATTAATCACCCAGTTGAAAGAATCTTTTGATAGCGTCGGTTTAATCTGTTGTAATTCATTGTATATTTGCTTTCTCGTGTATAAAGTATCTTTACTTAAATCCGCAATTACATTTTGATACCACATAGCACCACCATACCTTTCGGCAATTTTTTTGATTATTGCCATTAGGTATATAATAACATAGATTCAAAAAAAATCCATACCTTTCGGCAATTTTTAATTTTATTGCCGAAAGGTATGGATTATAGTATTATCAATTTTTAACATTGCTTTCAAGGATCACATCTTGAAACGATATAGCGCTACATCTCATTCATCATTCTTACCAGCTAATTCACCCGCACATGATCAATCTTAACTTCATTCTCATCGGTATTTTCTTCTATTGTCTCATATACCTTGGCAACCAGGGAATCAATTTTCTCCTCGGGTAAATCATCATCCACTTCCACATTTATAATTATCTGTCTGTAATGTTTCATTTATTCGTTCCACCCATCATCTAATGTTTTTTTCATCTCCGGTACAGTATGAAGAAATTTCATAACACAATCGTCTATTGAACCACCCGCCACATCGCCCTGCTTCTTCCTTTGCTGACCATTTACATAGGATATCGTCAATTCATAACTACATCCATCACACACCATTGCGTCAGTGGCATAACTCCACGGCTTAAACAAATATAATAAATAGTCATAGAATTTCTTAACTCTTGCTTTGTCTATGTACACAATCTCTTTGTCAAGAACTCTTCTACTGTTCCTCGGATATGCACAATATTTAATGGTTCCATCATAAACTATATCATATGCCCACTGATCTTCCTGCATGCTCTCAGGATCGTAATACCCCCAGTTAGACCAGTAGCGGAATCTCACCTTTTTTATGTCGGAACTCGTGAGTCGATCAATGCTCCAAGAAAATCCGCAATGTTTGCAGTGTCTATCTGGCTGTGAGAATCCATCAACGACCTCACAACCTCCGAGCAATATTTCTTCTCTATCTGCCGCTTTCATGGTCTCTAGTGACGGGTATCCGTAAATTATCGGTATTATATTATCTGATTTACACTTCGGGCAAATAATACTCATGCTAGCAATCCTTATATTAACCTCTTCTTCCATCCACACTCATATCTATCCAGTTATCGCCATCATATTCTTCTATCTGCTTAACAATTCTGTTTAGGAAACTATTAAGTTCCTTGTTCTCTTTTCGTCCATTGGCGAACCAGACATTTGCTTGTCCAAATCCAAACGATAACCCCCTGGACTTTCTGTACACTCTCCAGATATTCGATCTGCGGCGCACCGAACGAGGAAGCAGCACACAATCTTCTTTCTTTGCAATCGCATTATATGACTGATAATAGTGGCTTCCATCATCCATAGTAAAATCCATGATCTGGTACTCACGAAATACCGTCGCATGTTTGTACCATCCAACGACATATGTCTCACTCTTCTCTGGATTCGGATACAGAGCGCAGTATATAACAAGGACATCCTCTGCTTGTTTTTCCTTTTTTAATGCTTCGCAACCATCTATTGACTCTATCTTCAACTGATTCCGTGTTTCGCCATTCGTAGACTTCGTCTCTACAAATCCCAGGCAGTACTCTCCCTCCGGATAACCGATATTAGCGTCAAGATATTCTGGTGAGAAATTATACGATTCATGTGCCTCTTTGTATTTGTCTACAAAGGATCCGCCATTTTCAGGTTCGTCTAAGCCTTCAACTTTCCCTTTGTAGTAATCCATCCATGCGATGTTACAAAATAATATTCTCATAACAGCCTTCCTCCAGATAATCATAACCAGTTAAATTTTTACAGATATCGCATATTTTCATTTTGCATGGATTCATAATATTCTTTGTTGTTTATGAAAAGCTCCTCTGTCTCATTACGCGCAAAACCCCAATGCAAATAAAATTTTATGCATTTTCCATGACCTGAAACGTCTCATAAGTATATCGTTATATTGGGTTATGTATTTATCCATCATTTCACCGTTTTTTAACTTCTTATATCCATTTAAGAATAAGTTTTTGCAACTCATCCTTACACTCGACCTGAATTTTAATCTCAGCAGCTTTTTTTTCAGATAATTCCTTCTTTAATTTTCTATCAAAAAAGCGCAGCGACGCAATTTTCTCATTTATTTCTTCCAGTTTTTTCTGGCTTTCTGATAATTTTCCATTAATTATCTCTCTCTTTTGCTGTATATCTTGATCCTTATCCTTCATAACTCTTAGGTATTCTATCAAAATTCCATTTATTTTATCAAAGAAACAATCATTAACATAATCATAATCTGTAGAATTTATACCTGTAATCTGATTTATATTTACAAAATCTTGTTCAATTAGAATGTCCCACATTTTTCTATCTATAATCAGATTGATATATTCTTTCAGTTTTTGACTAATTTGTTCTTCGCTCATTAAAACAAAGTTTTCCTCTTTTGAAATACCTAAATCACATTTCAGAAATCCAAGAATATTTTTTCCACTACTATATTCTTTTAATGCCCCATATTTTTCTTTCACCTTCCCTATTGGCAAAGTATATATTTCATTAAGAAATCTTTGCCTTTTTGTAGAATCATTTATAAATCCAAGGTATGTCTTAATAAAATCAATATCCTTCAATCTAGTTTTACATTTTTTTATAATCTTTTGTTCTATATTCTTCTCAAGATCCGTCCTTAAGAACGAATATCTCTTTGCATAATTATATATCTCCGGCGTCATCAATCCCATATCTAAGATTTTATAATATATTTCATCATTGTATGGACATTTCTTGATTGCTTCAACAAGCTTGTCCTTCTTGCTTTCTTCAGAATCTCCAGACTGTATAGTATTGATTATTGCTATTGATCCATCAATATTATATGCATCACCAAACACACCGTTTCCATGATTAGCCTTATATTCACATACCTTTTCTGTCACTTCATTAGCCCATAATTTTATTGCATTCCTCGCTGCCGGAACGTATTGCTCATACATTAAAGATTCCAAATTGCTTCGGTATATTCCAATATTTCTTTTTGCCATTGAGCTGACCATTTTGGAATACTGTTCATCAGCTTTCTTAGCCTGACTTCTTAATGTTAAATTTGATATGGCATTATATGCAAGTAAATCAACAGCACTATTTGTTATTATCCCATAACGCATTCCTGTAATCTGTGAAGCTGCCTGCCTATACGCTTCTGCACAGCCAGATTCCATAGCACTTTCATGTGCATCATTCAACTGCTGTGCCGCCCTTACTAAAATCCTCTTTAATTCAGTAAGTCCTTTATATGCCTGTGTCCATTCACAATATTTTTCTCTTGTATCTCCAATTGGACAAACATCATAGGAATCCTCTTCTATTACTGATAGCAAATGATTAATGAATTCTCCATTATCCTTATAACTGTAAATATCAAAATAAAAACTGACCTGTATCCATGTATAGCCTTGTTTTTTACTCTCAGTAACCTGTTTCTTTATTATGCCATCCAGCAACTGATAACAGTCTTGTATGTCTTTCATTGTTTCTAAATATTCATTAACCAAGTCAGCTTCTGGAACTGCAATTTCTCTCCCCCACAAATTCAATTTTTCCATACCAACGTCAACACTGACAGAAACATCATTATTGTTTTCCAAAATAGTATCTGCTTTCGTGTGCAAGTAACGTGTTGAATTCACATCAATATATGGCAACATCATGTGCAAAGCTGCATTTAAACTACTAGTCTCCGTCTGTTCTACATTGTTGTCTATATTTATAAAATATTCCCCTAATATTTCAAACGTTCTCACATACAAAGAACACAAATCTGGACTATCTGGATTTGCCCTATACATCTCATTATCAACCCTAACAAATATATTAAGTGATAAAGGTGTGTCCTTTAGATAATCATCAGTATGTAGATTATGATCAACAATAAACTTGCTCAGTTCACTAGGTGGAATATCCAGATCTAAATAATCGCGAACAAAATCCACCTCCTCTGGTGCTAGCACATTATCTGAAGCAGCTAAATACAAAATAAAATTAAGCATATCTACTTTCATAATCTGACGCGATGGCATCGGAAGCCCTATTTTCTCATCAAACGACTCACACGCCCGCATCGCACACTCTATCATATTTTTCAAATCGTAATTCATATAACTCTCCTCCTCAAGTCTAAAATACCATATTATTATCATTCACATCTGCTAATAACATCCATTTCACATCACTCCCACTCTTATAGCACTATATGCTGTCGGCATAGAATTAATCAGCTGCTTGTCAGATATAGCAATACATCCAGTTGGTATCATAGCGTTGTTTTTCCGCCACATTGCTGGATAAACATATATTTCACGTTTATTACCATCTTTGTTAACAGCATATATTCTGCTATTCTCAAAAACTATATTGAACTTTGCGTCAACTAATGCATTTTCTTTTATTCCCTTTATCAAATTGCATTGCCTATCATACGGAATTATATCCGCCATTTTTTCTTTTTTTGCCCAATCCAATAATTGTTTTGCAGCATGTCGATCAAGAATATCTTGAACTCGTTGATTCCAAAAGTGCTTAAGGCAGTCATGACATGCAGTAGAACAATTATTCTTACATTTCAGAACCAATTCCGTTTGATCTAACAAATCATGAAGTCTACCGGCTAACATAGAACTATATCCAGCTCCGCTTGATAAACTATCAAATAAAAATATATCTACAAAAACCTTATCTGTATCATTTCTTAACCGATATCCACCTTTTAAGTCGCTAAATTCAACATCAAGTAACTGCCCCGCAGCTAATACCATTGCCTCTGTTAGCGTTTGTGCTGCACTATTTATCCACATTGCATCATAATCTGTGTTTATTACGTTGTTGTCTAATGTTATTTCAATCAAAACCATATCAGTCATGAAGCGATGTCCTAAAAATGCATTTATAACATTGTCCGGTGTGTGAGTGCATTTTGTTTTAATATGTGGGTGTCTATATGGCTGAGATATTTTTTGTAATGTGGCTATATCATCCCCAGGAACCGCCGCTCCACATTCAGTACACATAGTAAATCCCTTTGATTCTGGACCCTGATTTAAAATAGTTAATGGCTGATCCACTAATCTTCCATATCTGATTAACGGATATTCTATTGATTGTAACATTTCCTCGTCTTTTATAGGAGAAGCATAACTAGGTAATTCTGCATACGACATCTCAGCCTCTGCTTGGGCTTCTCTAATACTTGTACCCCCGACAGGTGCGAATCCCCATGGTTTGACTAATCGTTGTACTTTAATGGAATCATGTTTGCAAAATGGACATATATTTCCGCTTATTAAATCGCCTACCCAATTACAAGACCTATTTTCACAGTATGAAATCATTCTGCTATATTCATTACTATCAAAATATTTCCTTGCCGGATGTTCTCTGTCCTCTTCTTTAAATTTTGAATGGAAATTATAAATTCCACCTGATTTGTATGTTTTTTTATTTACAACAATGAGTCGCCCCGGTGCATATTCACTTATTGCCATATCCAATGCACGATCAGGCTCTTGTTCAATTTTTGATCCGTTTGCATTTTCAATGCTAAAACCAACTACATTTCTCGGGAATGAATACGTAGGAAATATCCCCTCTTCCAACATTACATCCAAAAGTTTCTTCTCATTATCATTAGAGTCATAATAATCCTCATTAAATTCATCTACTTTATCTTTCAAATGTTGCAAAGCCAAAAGTAATTCTGTCTTTTGTTCTTTCAAATTGTTTTGCATAAGAGATGGTATCAACCCATCTAATCTTTCCTTTGAAAAAACCTTATTTTTAATATAAGCACAGAATTCATTGTAGTAATTATTTATAAAATCAATTATTCCAATTGTATTTGCGGCTTTACAATATTTCTCAAGATAATCTGATAAATATACAACATTCATATGTCTATAAATAAGCTTTTGATTATGCATATCTATTGAAGGGTACCTCGGATCACCTGCAATGATTTTTTCTGGATTATTGAAATAATAACTATCGTGTGGTCCATTATCCGTATATGTAACAATCGTAGAAATCGCTGATCCCCGTCGTCCAGCTCGTCCAGCTCTCTGCTGATAATTCTCCCTCATAGGGGGGATATTTCGTAATCCTACAGCTGTTAATGAACCAATATCAATACCCACCTCCATTGTGGTAGTACAACTAAGCACATCAACAGGTCCATTATCATCAATATATACATTTTGAAATCTAAGCTCATATTCTTCCGTTGTTGACCACATATCAATTCTTTGATCTTTATGTGATAACTGTGCTGTATGTTCTTCCGTGTTGATTCTGGTCATCAGTGCATCCTTCTTGCCTGCAACCGCATCCAAGATTGGCTGACGCCAGAACTCCAGACCTTCAAATTCGCTATCTTTCATCTGAATAGGTTTACCTTCACAACACCATACACATTTACTCCATAATGTAAACGGAAATACTCTTCCGCAATTTGGACATTTGTACCACGCATGACTTGCATCAAATTTCAAGCTTATAAGACTAGGATTCAAATAATAATTTTCATTATCATCTTTGCCTTTTTGTGTAAATTTTAGCAATGCTTTATATATGTGTGCTTGTTTCTTCTTGTCGATGTTATTTTCTTCAAATAACTTTTCATACCTAGTAGGCAGCTTCCCATCCGGTGCAAGACCAAAACGTCCAATATTTGTTATTCCTTTCCTAACATTCCTTACTATATCATAATCATATGCATAGGTATCCGTTAATACTTCCGCACTCCATGCTGCAAAAAAACTTACAAAAAAATCTTCATCAA
Organism: Lachnospiraceae bacterium UBA6403; assembly: GCA_002437435.1. Lineage (GTDB taxonomy): Bacteria > Bacillota > Clostridia > Lachnospirales > Lachnospiraceae > Coprococcus. The sequence continues at coordinate 15,206 of DJPV01000080.1, forward strand.
TTTTTACACCTACATCTTCCAAATCATCTAACGCATCATATAATACATCTGTCTTACATGGTTCAATCCAACACAATCCTAAATCTGAAAATGATCTGAAGTTACTACATATAATCTTCAACAAGTTTTTTGAATACAATTCTGGAACCGTTGCAAATTTCTGTTTTTTTAAATCTTCATAATCAAACTTACGTCTTCCTCTTCTAGAAATCTTTTCAATAGTATCTTTCATTTCCTGTAAATGTTCATGCAAATCTTTTTCACCAGAACCATAAAAAAAACGCAAATTATGTTCTAACGCTACTTTCAAAAAGGAAACATATAACAGATCCATACTATCATCTCTATCTGTTGCTTTATTCCAATCATTTAATTCCTTTGCTGCTACAACTATTGCTTTCCTCATTGCGTCTTCATCCGCAACTGCAGTTAATTCCTTTGCCAAGGTTGCCGCTCTCTGACGGCTATCAGAAAACAACAATACTTTCCTTCCTGCGTTAGGAGTCAACTCCAATTGCTTTTTATCTGTTATCACTGGTGGCTGAATCATTAATTGTTCTGAAACCAGATGGAAGAATGGTTCATTACCTTTTGTGGCAAAATCAGTTACATGCAAATGCATTTTCTTACACTTTGGGCAGGAGCTGAACGTAAATACAAATTTATTATCCTTTGGACACTTTGTACTATATGCAACATGTAAGTATCCAGGTCTTCCTGCCGAACTGTCATCAAGCTCTAGTCTTCCTGAAAACGAATTTAACCATCCTGTTTTCACATTATCTTTTCTACCATATGTTACATTGCTGGGAATAACATAAAAATGAATCTCCTTAAAGTTGTCTTCATAATTGATTCCCTTTTTATTCCAAATAAACTTCGCTGATGGCTCATTTTCGTCAAAATAGCCTTTTAAAAAAATGGCTCCACAAGACCGGTCATTTAGTAATTCATATACTTTCCCCCCACACTCGCATATATCTTCATGGTTACCTATATACACTTTACCAATCGACAAATTTGTACTCTTATCCCTTTTGGTACAGCAGGGATTACTACATGCATATATGCCTTGAATCCCTCTAAACATCATGTGTAACCTCGACGGAAATAATACTTGTCCCTCCTTATTCTTTGCCATCGGAGCTATAGCAAGCAGCACACTTGTTGCCTTTTGAGAAATGTCTTTTTCACAATCAGGAAAAACCTTTTCTGAAAGTGCCTCAAACGAACATGCCTTTCCCCGGCAACACTCCATAATAATCAGCAACTGTTCTATTTGAGGAAGTTTTTCATACAGATAGTTTTCTATGTTCTGTTCTTTAGAAAAATCACATTTATCAGTATTCATTCCTAATATATCGCACACTTCTTTTATAGCTTCATATTTTTTTTCGCCATGAAGCAGGTCAATATTAAATTTCGAAAGCACATATGGATCAACTGATATCAAATTTCTATGTACGAGTTTCTCACGCTCTCCTACGATAATATCTATTTTCTTATCCTCATCCTTGTCAATCGCTGTCAAATCACATACAAACTCTTGAATCTTATCATTTGCATTCTGTGGAATACTTGCACTCGTAAGAATGAATTGGATTTTATCCCTTGAAACTCCTAATTTATTGATAAAGCGCCTGATCAATAATGCTACTTCGCCTCCTGCTGCGCCTCTATACATATGTGCTTCATCAATAATAAACAAAAGTTTGTTATCTGTGCTTTCGCTCAACCAGATCTTTGTGTCATTCCAAATATTCTGTTCTTCAGTACGCATCAACATATATTCAAGCATAGAATAGTTTGTTATCAGAATATCAGGAGTAATCTGTTGCATTTCAAATCGAGTAATCAACTCTGCATCACGATAGTCAGTATCATGTTTTCCTTTTAATAAGCCATCAATAAATTGCTCAATATTATACTTTGCCGGAAACTTTCCCATAGCCTTTAATTGCATTATCGTTTGTTCATCACGATCAATTAAATTTTTCTTTAATGTGTCAGCCAGCTCTGTATCCTGATTTCTTTTTGCTTCTCCTGCATATGGAGTTCTTCCTGTATACATACCAAATTGTGGTCTTCTCTTTTGTCCTGTATAATCATGAAACATCTCATAAAATTTTTCTGATCCAATCATCCTTCTCAGACGACCTATTTGATCTGATACCAACGCATTCATTGGATAAAGCATCATTGCTCTCACGCCACGCTGTCTCCAAGACACACTTTGATTCTTAGCCTCATTTATTAACTTTGTAACCATCGGCCACATAAAACATTCCGTTTTACCGGAACCTGTTCCCGTCGCAACAAAAAGGTTATTACCACTATAAAACGATTCAATCGCCTGAATCTGATGACAATATGGATTTCTATATACCCCCAATTTATCCTCGATCATTCGTGCCAATATTTCTTTAATATCATCTGGGATTTTATCGCTTTCATTAATACCGTTTTCAATTGTCTTGTACGCTGGATTTGCCTCAATATATGGCTCCTTCCATAACACCCCTTGCTCCTCAAGCTCTTTTTTACACAGATCCCTCAATTCATCATTTTTCCCAAAATATGCAGTCTCTATATACTCAATAAGGCGATGTTTTAAAGCTTCATGTGTATTTCCAATACTATATTCATCCATATCTTATACTCTCTCCCTTATTTCAATTCCCAAATCTTTATTCAAATATGCCCTTATTAAATCCCATACCTCACATGGCACCACATATCGTACTTTGTCATTATATCTTGTCATCGGCCAAGCATATGTATCCAATATTATTTCTTCTCTCAACGGTAATCCACAAAACAATCTCAGTAATATTACTGATGATTTATATTCAACCTCTGCCTGTATCTGCGTTCCATATAAAAATCTTAACCCCAGCAAAATTCGTCTCTCTTCTTTATAGTCTTGCAATATACCATCAATTGCCTTCCCATACCATTGTCCATTCATATATTTTAAAATCCAATATTCGTGACTCCCGTTAATTACGGTTATTCTCCCCAAATGTCTGTTCAAATCCTTGTTAGGCCTATCAATCCATGAATCAGATGGAATTCTTCTACCTCTTATATCAAAAAATTCAAATTTGCTTATATCATCACATGAAGGTAAATCGTTCCTTTCATATACCCACTCTATAAATTCTCCTATGTCATAGTGGTTGCACTCAATGCTTTCTTTATCTTCCTTACTATCAGTCGTTATTCTGGTTATTCCAACCATACTTACGCTTACTCTTTCCTTAAGGAATCCATAAATTCTCGAGTATTCAGGTGTACAGCTAACTGTCGAATAATGAGGTACTGTTATATGTCTACGCTCGCCTACTTCAACAAGTTCACCTGCGCAAATCATTTTCTCTCTGATACTACGAACAGAATTTGTAATGGACTTATCAACTTGCTCTTCATCTATAAACCACTTTAAGCATTCCGGTTCACACTCCAAAAATCCCTTCAGTACCTCTGAACATCTGCTTAATAAATATTGTTTGCTTTTTGAATTATTATTTTCCCCATATTTATCTTGGGTTGAAATACGCATCCACTCACAAATAGCCGAATATATCAATCGAGCCTTATAGCAATATGAAGATTCACCTGGATATTTCATTATTTTCATATCATTTGACATGACTCTTATCAATTCATTCATTCTATCTCTTTATCCCTGCTTTAACTAACATACTTTCTACATCCTGATCTGAATCTAATTTACAGCATTTCAAAATTGAAGTACTCATAACTTCACCCATCTGTTCTGATTGAATTATCATATAATATACGTATAATATCTTTGAAAAATCAATTGATAACTTTTTGTTAATAATACGCTTAGAGACAAGTTTTCTAAATACTCTATCATAATATGTTTTGCACTTTGACAGATCTATTTCATCTATTAACAAGTTAGTATTATTTTCAGCCGTTACTAATTTTTCCGAAGACTCATATGTATAATACCTTTCAGCATCCACAACTATCGCATAATTATAAATTGTTTTAGGAAATAATCCTAAATTGTCTATGTCTGATATAGTAAAAATCAAACATCTATCTTTACATTCAGAGCATATTGCAGTAAAAAGTTCCTCGTCATACTTATTTAATACTCCCTCAATCAGAATAGTTTTGTTGTTTTGGGTATTTATCTTATTTATTATCTCCGCCATATTCGCAGAAACTGCATCATGTATCCTTATACAATATGGCAAATCCGCTCCGGTTACTGAAGATATACATTTAGCTAATATAAGTGCTATGCTTTTATCCATAATAAATGCCTTCTGACACAATAAAGCAGCGACACATGTAGCAGAGATTTCTATCGCATTCTCAAAATAAAGTTCTATATTAGATCGTAAATCATTTTCAAAGTCATCTATGGTTTCCGCCGGTTCACATTCTATGTTTTCGCTTATGTCAATTAACTCTTTGCATTCATAAATATCTTCTATTGACTGGGTTCTCACGTTTCCAGTAACACTTTGACTACCAGTGCCCCCCAAAAGCTGAAATCTCTTAATTAACGCATCATCCAGTTTCTGTTCATAAACTCTCTGTTCAATATTTTCATAATACTCTTTTTCTATATTCTTATAGTGATTTAAATCTTCCTGTACCTGGGTCAACTCTTGGTATAGTGAATCATTATTATCCTGTAGCATGTTTTTCTGGTTTTCCAATGCCGCAATTTCATTACTCAGCCGCTGCTGTTCATCACTATTTTTTATACGAATTTTTTCCAGTTCCTCAGCAAGTTGTTTTACTTTTGCATTATTTTCTTCTTGAATCTTTTTATTAATCTCAACTATTTTTTCTCGATATATCCGGGATAATTCTTGTTCTTGTTCTTTACATTTCCTTTCATACTCTTTTGCAGCTTCGCTATCCCATTTTGCAAGAATTTTTTTATGCTCACTCTCTTCTTTTTGCTTATAATCTATTATCTGCTGATTAAGCTTATCAACTGTACTTTTTAATTCAGCATTTTCTTTACTCAGTTTTTTCTTTTCTTTGATAATACGATCTTTTTCCTGCTCTTGCTGAGCAAGTATTTCTTTTTCTTGTTTTTTTAGTAATCGATCTGTTTCCTTCTTATATTCGTTCTGAATCTCTTTCTGTTCAATTATCCTAGAAATATCTCTATCTAAAGCTGCCATCTCATCTTCACTTAAAGACAATCCCTGCAATTTCAAAAAAACTATGTACAATTCAAAAGGCATACCTTCAAGAGAATTATCGCTTACTTCTTTGTACAAATGAATCAGCTTTTCTTCATCATCTTGAGCTATTTGAGAAATATCTATATCATCACAAGCCGAACATGCAGTTTCAAATATTGTTTTTAAGCCGTTTAATACATAACTTAATGCAGAACAGTATCTCTCATCGCCTTTTAAATATAAATCACGAGCCATTTTGGGCAACATACTCTTTACTAATGATGATTTTTTGTCTAACCGTCCAAGTCTTTTCACGTACTTTTCATACCGTTTCGGATCATCCTTCATAGGTTCCAAAAGTATTTCCATATCTGCATATTTGCAAGCAATTAACAGTTCCTTTTCACTGAGTAATTCCAGTAAATCAGACTTATATAATTTCATTTAACATCCCCTCCAATATCTGAATTAATGGCGTCGAAATCTTATTCTGCCTTATACATTTAAACATATACTCCCTTACTCTTTTGTTTCTCCATTCCGTGTATAATAATTTAACTCTCAAATCCATAGGTATAAATGACTTAACTGCATTACCAAATAATACTATATATTTTAATAAGCTTTCTTCATCACACCCGACATTTGCTCTATTTTCTTTTTTTATTTTTATTATCGTATTTAATGACTTACAAGACAAAACATAGATAGTTTGTCCATGCTTGAAGCAACTAGTATCAACCTCTAATTCTTTGTTCTTGATCTTCTGTATTTTTCCGTCAGGCTCGACTATTAACATAGTTTTATTTTCAATGCCCACAATTTTGTCGGGAACCGAATCAAGTTCAACCATCTTATGATCTATCTTCAGAAGTTTAGAATTATATTCAAGCTCCATCAATATAGCCTCTGACTTCAACTCATGCGCAACTTGCCGGAATCTCGTTCCACTTGAAACATACTTTCTATCAACATTTATCAAAATATCATTTGAATCCATATTTACTGCAAGTAATTTATTATTGTATTTAATTTCTTGCGGAATAGACAGGACTCCATTATAAATATATGTTTTGGGCTCATCATTACCTGACATCACGCAACCATATACTTTTGTATTTGCCCCATCTACAAGGTACTCATCTTCCTGCTTAACCAAAGGAGGCCAAATCGGTATATATTTAGGTTCTTTTTCCAGCAGATACAGTTGCAAATACTCTCTTAAATAAAAGGCAAGATATTCAAAAGCTCTATCTGATATATCAGACGAAAGAATCACCTTATATATATACCACTTTTCATTTTTTAGCTGTAATATACCTATTCTGTTCCCTTTTAAACCTGAAATCTTAGGTATAGTGTCATCTTTTTTTACCCAGTAATACTCTATATCCGTGGAGATATTATCGCCATGATGAATCTTTCTCCCTCCCTGTTCCGAAACAGTGAAAAAAGCTCCATGATAAGAGAATCCATCTGCATAATCTGACCAATGCTTCATAATACGTGTAGCCTTATCTACAGGCGAATACGATAAATGATATCTTTTTTCACATATAGGAATATGATGTATAGGTATTAAAACTGTGCTTTCTTCAGAAAAGCGCTCCCTATTTACCAAGTAACTACTTTCTCCATCAATAGATACCTGAAGTTTACTTTTTTCAGCATCCTCCATCAATGATCTTGGCAACGCCTTAAACCCCAAACTCAATTCAAAAGTTCCCTTAACTGCACCATGCCGCAAGTAAATAGGCAATCCTATCCGCTCATAAATTGAATCTGTCGGTACTCCATCAACACGCCTATCGCATTCAGCAGACGTATTCTGTCTCTTGTAATGTGCAAAATAATTTGAATACTTACTCCTTCTTAAATGAACAGATTCCCCACATTCTGGGCATATAAACCGGTCTCTTGAATAAACGGAGCCCACTATATATTCGTCCGCATTACACTCTTTCTGTTTTCCTCTTCCATAGCAATCTAAAGCAGTTTTCATTTGTCCCCTCTTTATACCGTTTCTACTACTTATTTATCTTCTTTGCATATGCATACATTCTTTTCAGCAAATTCTCGTTTTTCAAATCACTCGAAATGTTCAGGCTCTGTTCAAATCCCTGATATGTACTAAACCCTAGCATATATACCGCCATTGCCATTGCCAGTTCCTCATCTGCAAAATTCAATTTATTTGCGATCGCTCTCAATTCATCCAAAACTGTGTCATGTGGAATTGTAATATCCTTATCTGTAGATACAACCTTTGCGATCGTATTTGGAAGTTCCATACACATATCATAAAATGCAGTATCACAACCAGTGACAAGTGCATAGAATTGATCCATACTTACCCTTCTAATCCTTCTATGAGATACACTTGAACCATTAACGGTGGTTGCCCATTTTATATTTTGAGATTTTTTAGCAATCGCTTCTACCAAAAAGCAGGCACAATCGTCATTCTGTAATAACTGGTTCTGCATTTTGATATACGTTTTTCCGGCTGAAGATGAATTCATCGTATTATGCTTGTTTTTCATTTCAACATAAATTGTTCTAACTCTATCCCCTTCCGGCAAGGTAATTCCCTCTTCATTGTGATAGATAACATCCCATCCACCTTCTTTTCCATTATCCGGCACACGGCAATCTTTTATATACTGGAATATTCTCTGATGAAAGTAACCTATATCATTATTTGCTGATTTATCTCTCTGTCTGAAGATCTCATTTCGAATCAATTCATCCCAGCTATACTGATACACATTTTTATCAAAAATCATTTTTACTGGATCTACAATATTACTGTTGAATTTTTCAATATCAATTGGCAATAATTTCTTATCATATTGAGCAATTGTAGCTGCAACATGCTTTGTAAAATCGTCCTCTGAAATAAACCCTAATTTCCACATTGTTAAATAGCCTCTCTCATTTTTTCTGTCTCACACACCATATCCAATGACTTACTGATCTCTTTTGCAATTTCATACGCAAGATTTACTGGAACAGCATTGCCTACCTGCTTATACTGTGATGAAATATTTCCACAGAACTCCCAATCGTCAGGGAACGTCTGACATCTTGCATTCTCTCTTACTGTAAATGGGCGAGCCTCCAACGGATGACATCGCTCAGTTTGTTTTTGTGACGGAGATGTCAAAACAGTGAGTGAAGGCTCATCTAAGCTCATTCTTCGTAATATACCAGTTCTACCACCTTCCATGTTCCAACAGCTCTTCATATATTCTTTTGCAATTGCCGGATCTATATCTTTCCAATATCCACCTGGTGGTACTAATTCAAATATTTTTCTCTTTTTCTCACCATATGGAACACCTGGTCCCTCAGGACAATCAAGCAAAATATCTCTAAGCACCGGTTTATAATCATGCTCTTTAGGAAATGAAAATGTAATAGTATTTTTCAAATCATTCCGGATTCCAATTGTAATAAGTCTTTCTCTTTTTTGTGGCACACCATAATCCCAGGCATTTAATACCCTTTTATCAATTGTATATCCAGCCTTCTCAAAAATGTTTAACATTGTCTCATATGTCTTGCCACCATCATGGGTTAATAAGCCTCTCACATTCTCAAACAAGAACATTTTCGGCTGCAATTTTTCCAAGAAAACAGCATAATGATAAAACAAAGTTCCCCGTGCATCTTCCAAGCCTAATCTTTTGCCCGCATATGAAAACGCCTGACATGGTGCTCCTCCTGAAAGTAAATCAAGTTCGCCCTTCTTGATTCCAAAATAGTTTTCCAAATCCAGACATGATATATTTGCAATATCATCATGAATTACATTCCAATTAGGTCGATTTTTTTTCAATGTATCTGAAGCATCCTTATCAAATTCTATTAACCCCAATGCATCAAAACCCGCCTTTTCTACTCCTAATGCCAATCCTCCAGCACCGGCAAATAACTCTATTGTAGTTTTCATATATGTACCTCTTTCAAAGTTTTCATTTATATATATAAACATATCATATTACATGTCCTAAAAAACGTACTCGTCTAAAGATTTTTGTTTCCATCTCTATCTTGAATATATGTCATGATATCACCATAATCCACTCCTAACGCATCACACAGCTTATCAAGCACAGGCATTGCTACATATTCATTCTTAACAAGCTTAGTCATGGTATTGGGTGCAATATCAGCTTTCTTTCTTAGATCCGCACGGCTCATTTCCTTCTCTGCCAATCTTATCCATAATTTCTTATATGAAACCGCCATATTTACCTCCATATCTAATACAGCAAAATACGTTAAAATTATACCATTTTTCTATCAAATCCGCAATTAATACTCCCAACATCTTGCGATACATACAAAATTAAAAACACCCCACAGCCACCGAAGCAGCCATGAGGTGCAGCCATTCAAAATCTATTCCCTTACATCATCAAAAGCATACTCGTAACCGCCATACAGACCGCCATAGTCATATAACCTTCCTTCGTCACAAGCTCATGTCTCTTATACCCACTTCCTGTAAGCTCCACCGGATATTTCCGAAAGAACAGGATACAGAGTGTAATGAATCCGGCAAGTCCCACCACAAGAAGCAGAGCAACCACCCATCCAGGTATCAGGAATGTTCCCATATAAGCAACCATCACGTTGACAGCATTGAATACCAGGTGCATAGCCATGGAATATATCATATTGCCTGTTGCAATCCTTATAAGAGCAAATAAACAGCCGTAAAAAAAGCCATACAGGATCGAACCAAGTGAGAAGTGAAGCAGTGCAAAGAACAGACTGCCGATCACGACCGCAGCTCTCGTATCGACCTTCATATAGACTCCGAGTATCAGACCACGGAATACATACTCTTCCACAACTGCTGGTACAATAGCGAACGCTATTATGGCAAGCCACACCGGATATTTCGCTATATCCTCTGAACTGTCTGCCCCTGCAGATGACAGTAGCGAAGCAAGTGCCGATAACATGAGTGCTATTGGAATACCGCATACGGATATTCCTATACTCTGTAAAAGTGTTCCTGCTTTCGGTTTCTCAAAAGGTATGGTAAATTCCGCTCGTCTCTTCCTTGCCATGAACACTGCAAAAAGCATTGTCATAAAATATATCGCCATCTGTGCGCCCAGTGTTCCGAGGAACATCACTGTCATGATTCCCACTACTTCAAATATGATACAGAACAGAAAACTGGTGTCCGCCATCCTGATCAACTTATACTCACTTGATTTCTTATCCATCTATCCGTGTCCTTTCTCCCTTATTCGTCTCCTATCCTTTGTGATCGGATTGATGTCGATGTTTCTACCACCTATGGACAGTCCTTCTTCATTCAGGATATTGAATAGGGAATCTTCCCTCTCACTTCCGTAGTATTCTACGACCACATCTACGTCCGAATCCTCATGCTCAATTCCTCGGCACCTGCTTCCAACAAGAACCACATCCACCACCTGGGCATCTATATCAAATGTCTGCAAAGCATCCTCCACATGACCTCGAACCATGGATTCGATACTCTCCGCATTCTGCCCGTCAAGCTCATGGAACAGATCTCTCGTCTTTGCCCGGAACGCTTCCACGACATCCTGCTGTGACTTTGATACCTCATGCACTTTCTCCGGCTGTTTCTTCATTGCAACAGATACCATGGTTCTTATACCATGTTCCTCATTTCTGTCCTTTATACTCTCACCAAATACCTTTGCATTAAAATCATCGCAGCAGTCATACCGGTGTATGGATGTTCCATGTTCCCGTATCTCAGAAACAAAAAGAGCAGTCGGGAATAGTTCTTCCTTTCTGCTCTTATCCATCAGTTCTTCTGTCCTCTCAGACATATGAACATCATACACTATAAATTCTCTGCTTCCGTCGTAGCACTCACCCATGTCATTCATTCTTCTTTCTGGAGTTCATGAAAAGCTTGAATGCCAATATCATAATTTTTAGCTGACAGCTTCTCCCCTTGATTGCTAATTCTTGTTTTAAAGGAGATCATATGAACCTTATTAATGTGGTCAAAAATAGAGATTTCAACCTGAGTGTCACCATCAAATATTGTATCACCTATTTCTTCACCAACAATCACATAATCTCCGGCATTAATACTCTCTCTAAACCATTCTTTTGTTGAATAATTAAAAAAATAATGAATTGCAGTATATGAGCCAGTAATCAATACCAAAACTATTAAAACAGTCTTCTTAATTTACCTCTACCTTAAACGGATGATTCTTAAAATCATGCAACTGATTTATCTCCACATTCCGTATCGTCTCCATAAAATCGCCTTTCTCGAATACATTGAATTAATCTCCGTTGAAATCCATCTGATAAGATAAATTTCAAATACAAAAAAAGACCGCTCACTTTCAATTTTCTTGAAAATGAACAGTCTCTCACGCTACTCTTATTAAGTTGAATGATGATGCTATTTCCGTTTGGATGTGTTTCCACACACGCTATCCAATACAACCGACACATTTACCCCGTCGGAAATTGCCTTTTTGTACGTTTTTCGGTCACTCTGGTCAAACCTGAAAAACCTCTCAAAGTGCCTAAAATCAAGGATTTTTACATATCGGTCCGATGTAGTGCAACTATTGATTCCACATGCCCGGTATTCACAAACTGATCCACCGCACATGCCTTTTTCACATAATATCCATGCTCCTGCAAGGTCACAAGATCTCTTGCGAGAGAGGTTGGTTTGCAGCTGATATAGACGATCTCATCTACACCGTAGTTGATGATCTTAAGGAGCGCCTTTGGATTGATGCCATCTCTCGGTGGATCGAGGATGATAAGATCCGGTTTTTCCTTGATGGTGTCGATGACCTTTAAGACATCGCCTGCGATGAATTCGCAGTTATCAAGTCCGTTGCTCTTTGCATTTTCTCTTGCGGCTTCAACTGCTTCTTCCACGATCTCTACGCCGATAACCTTGGAGGCAACCGGTGATAACATCTGTGCGATCGTTCCGGTTCCGCTGTACAGGTCGAAGATCAGTTTGTCCCTGGTATCTCCGGCATATTCACGGGCTTTGCTGTACAGTCGTTCCGCGCTCTTTGTATTTGTCTGGAAGAATGAGAATGGTGAGATCCGGAAATGCAGTCCCAGTACTTCTTCCTCGATATAATCTCTTCCGTATAACAGCGTTACCTTCTCTGGTACTACAGCATCCGCCAGAGAATCATTTGCCGTATGCAGAATACCAATGATCATTCCGTCAAGCGGAAGTGCCAGAAGCCCCTCTACATATGCCTTCAGATCCAGATTCTCCAGCCCATCCGTGCTGGTTACAAGATTTACCAGAAGTCCGCCGTTTGTCTTGGACTGGCGAAGCACCAGATGACGAAGCAGTCCTACATGCTGCATTTTCTTATGATAGGACAATCCATGCTTCCTTGCAAATTCCATCGTATAGGAAACGATCCTGTTATAATCTTCACTTACGATCACACAGTTGCAGACAGGAACGATGTCATACATGCTGTTCTTCTTATGAAGCCCCAGCACCAGTGGGCCATCCTTATATTCGTCGCCAAATGAATACTCCATCTTATTCCGGTAAGCAGTTGTAACAGGCGAGCCGATGATGCCCTCCCATTCATATGGATGTGCCTCCGAATCGATCACGCCGTCTAACAGCTTCTTCACCTGTCCTGCCTTTAACTCCAACTGATGCTCATAGCTCATGGTCTGGTATGCACAGCCGCCGCAAATGCCAAACTGTGGACATGGTGGTACTGCATCTTCGATCTCGGAGCGTTCCAACACATCTAACAGACGTGCCTCTGCCTTATCCTTCCGTACCTTGGATACCATGCAGGACACCTTTTGTCCGGGCAGTGCTCCCTTCATGATCACCTTTTTGCCATCCAGTTCAAAGCTTCCCTTATTTGGGAAATCATAGTCTTTTATAACACCTTCTATAATCTCTCGTTTCTTCACCGCAGACCTCTTTCTTGTCTCTAACAATAATCTCTACTTCTCCCGGTCGCCCCACATATCTTCAAATATGCTGCGAGTCCGGCGTTTCGGTTTCAGCTCATTTTCCGCAAAAAATGGTGTTCCATGCTGGTCAAATTCCAGCAGCATGTATTTGCCATTCATGCCATCACGCGGATATGCCAGACTGCCCGGATTTACGATATAAGCTCCGCCATATCGTTCCAGATTCTGGACATGCGTGTGTCCATACATCACAATATCGTAACCATCATATTTGACCAGCTCCTGTAAGTAGTCCGTTCCATAATGTACATTATATCTGTGTCCATGTGTGATGAACACCTTATATCGGCCGATCATGAATTCTTCCTGCATCGGAAGATCAGAAGTCCAATCGTTATTCCCGGCAACCATATGGATCGGGCAGGTTACATTGTCATAAATATATTCTTCATCTCCACAGACATCCCCCAGATGGATAAACATATCGATGTCACCCACCGTATCTAAGACATCCCGGATCGTATTGGTTCTTCCATGTGTATCACTAATTATCAGTATTCTCATTTATAACTTCCTTTATCAAACGAAGTGCGTTTCCTCTGTGGCTGATCTTATTCTTTTCTTCCGGTGACAGCTCTGCTGTGGACTTGCCATACTCCGGCAGGAAGAAGATCGGATCATAGCCAAATCCATTCTCACCGCGTTCTTCATACCCAATGATTCCTTCAATCGTGCCACGTCTGGTAATGGTCTTTCCATCCGGGAATGCAGCCGCGATCGCACATACGAATCTTGCAGTTCTCTTCTCATCCGGCACTCCGGCAAGCTTGTCAATGATCGCTTTATTCTTGATCCGGTATGAGGTGTCTTCGCCCATAAATCTTGCAGAGTAGATTCCCGGTGCTTTATCGAGATAGTCTACCTCCAGACCGGAATCATCTGCAAGCACCAGACAGTTTGTCATCTTACGGATCGCCTCTGCCTTGATGATGGCATTTTCTTCAAATGTCTTTCCATCTTCTACGATGTCAGCCTTGATTCCGGCTTCCTTCGTAGACAGGATCTCATATCCACAATCCGCAAGGATCATGCGGATCTCTTTCATCTTATTCTCATTACCCGTAGCAAAAATCAATTTCTTCATCTTGTCTTCTCCTTTTCTTTCTGTACTCCACCTGCCATATCGAATGTGGCATAGCAAAGATACATATTATTCCGCAAGACGCTTTCGCTCTATCCTCATGTAGCGGTACTAAGTTCGCTGCATATAACAGCTCACTAAGGACCGACATGAGTAACTGAGACCTTAGCGAGGTTTGACCGAAGTTAGTTCGAAGTTACACAGCGTGGACAGGCTTGCTGCATAACAGTATCATTTGCCATGCCGCGCCCGATATAGCAGCACTTCCTTAATCCCCCACATCCGTGAAGGCTTTGAGGCAGACATTACAGTCATTCTCCTGCTCTGCACTCGACCACTTCGTGCCATACAGGCTGATATAGCCCTCGCCATCCGTGATATCGAAGTTCGCTGTTTTCTCATCATTATTATATTCAATCGCGATCGGCATCGTGGAATCCTGTGTATTCACATGCACAACTACCGCAAATTTCCGGTCATCAGGAAGCGGTACTGCCTCATTCAGATTGATCGTATAATAACCTTCATACTGCATCTCACCGGATGCCACCTTCGTCCGCTTCTGCAGGTCAGATACATCGGTAAAATCCGTCACAACATACACATCGTATGTCGTTTTCGGACCTGTCGCATAGAAAGAAACTGCCTTTAATGTCTCGTTCTTTCCAGCCATATAGACATTTGCAAAATAAGCCTCCGGCCTGTCGTCAAATCCCATCGTTCCAACCTCGCCCATCAGATCTGACTGATAGATCTTGTCGTAGTTGTCACTATTTCCAAGCTTCGTATATACTACGCTGTTCATGCCGATATTGGTATCATAATAAGAGATATAAAAGAAGCCCTCGTCACCAAAATCCTGCCCCCAGCTATTCTTGCAGATAAATGCGCCGTCTCCCGCCGGTTCTGTATTAAAATATTCCTTCGGATAGTTGTCGTCCCAGCCAACGATCACCACATCATGATTCGGCGTCTGGTCTCCATTATAATAATAGGAACTGCGGTTTCTGTTATAATAATAAGAACTGCTCGCCGCATTCTTCATATCACAGTAAATAACCGTTTCCACTCCACCATATTTGTATACGGATGATTTGATTGCCTCATAATTCTTGTCTTTTAATATAATAGCTTCTTCCAGATGCTTCACCGCTGTAAGACCATCCACTGTTCGGTTGTCTCCATACGGATCATCTTCCTCAAGCACCGGTCCCTGCCATGCCGCAAGATAAGCAATGCTCATATAATATTCGCCACCGTCAAACGGGCTGACATTAAAGCTGTTATTCAGTGCCATATGGTCAACAGAAAACACAAGATTTTCAGCCGGACGGATCGTACTTTCCAGTGCCGCCAGTGATGCAAATGCCCAGCAGGTTCCATAGATTCCCTGATCTCTGACCGGAGACACACGATCATGTTCTCTCATATCATACGCTGCCGGAAGCTTCTCTTCCTCGGCAATCTTTTTCAACACCACGGCATTTGTCTCGAGATTGATGTTACAGCTGTAATTCAGCGCCTCACAGATCTCATTTACAGGTACATAGATGATATCATCCTTTTTCTCCGGCTTGTCGATTGCCTGTATTGTGTTTCCATTGATATTTACCACATCGGAATCACCATAGACCTTGACCAGACTGTCTCCCTTGGCAAATGTGATCGTCCCATTTTCATATGCGTTCACCAGACAATCCAGTTTATCGGTAAATGTCGCGATCGGAATCATCAACTGCAAATGGTCACTGAAATACGGCTGATATTCCGCTTCCGTGATCCTGCTGTCATTTATATATAACGTAATGCCCTTTTCATTTGCATTCGTTACGATCTCTTTCAACATAGATTCTGCGGCAGCACCCGCTTCATCCGTCTTCTCGATACTCACATCAGGATGTCTCAGAAAACCCAGATACAGAAATGCACCGAAAATAACAACTGCTGCCACGATCAAATACTTTTTCAACTCTGTCTCACTTTCTCTTTGGCGGCTTCGGTCCCATGAACTGATAGAAATATGACTTGATCATACCATTGTAGATCTTACGGTTCTTGTCCGCCTTTCTTCCTATATATTTCTCCGCCTCACTGTATGATGTGATCAGGAACATCGACCAGTCATCCAGTCGTCTGAAGCTTTCCCCGATCGTCTTATATAATTCAGGAAGATCCTCACGATCCTCAAGACGTTCGCCGTATGGCGGATTTGTAATGATAAATCCATATTTTTTCGGATGTCTGAGATCCTTTACATCTCTCTGCTGGAAATGGATATGCTGGTCTACACCTGCCGCTCTTGCATTCTCCATCGCACATTTCACCATATCATTATCCAGATCGTATCCCTGAATATTCATCTTCACATCGTGATCGATCATGTCGTTTGCCTCGTCGATCGCATTGTACCACATCTTCTTATCTCCGACCTTCGCCCACTCGGAAGCCAGAAAGTCCCTGTCGATTCCCGGTGCGATCCTTGCTCCGATCATTGCCGCCTCGATCGGGAATGTTCCACTTCCGCAGAACGGATCAACCAGTACACGATCCTTGTTCCACGGTGTCAGCATGATAAGTGCCGATGCCAGTGTTTCCGATATCGGGGCTTTACCGACCAGTTTTCTATAGCCACGCTTATGAAGTGATACCCCCGATGTATCAAGTCCTATCGTAACGATATCTTTAAATATGAATACACGAACCGGATATTCCGCTCCATCCTCCGTGAACCATGATACATGATAGGTCTGTTTCATACGCTCTACCATGGCTTTCTTCACGATGGACTGGATATCAGACGGGCTGAACAGTGCACTCTTGTTTGATGTAGCCTTAGATACCCAGAATTTTGCATCACGAGTCAGATACCGCTCCCATGGAATACTCTTGATGCCTTCAAACAATTCGTCAAATGTTACTGCCTTGAAGCTTCCGCACTTGATCATGATACGTTCAGCTGTACGGATGAACATATTTGCTCTTGCAACCGCATCCTCTTCTCCTGCAAATGTGATTCTTCCGTCTTCTACCTGAACGATCTCATATCCAAGATCCAGGATTTCTTTTTTTAATACTGACTCCAATCCAAAATGACATGGAGCGATCAATTCGATTCTGCTCATATGCTTCCTTTCAATCACAAGTGCCAGACCCGGACATCTCTGTCCAAATCCAGCACTATTTCTTTCTGTCTGTTAATTTTCTTTCTTATTTTCTGCGTTTTCTTATAATGATCACGCATGCCATTCCAAGTGAAATGAGCATACCTGCAACTGCTGCCTTCATGGCAAATGTATCACCGGTTTTTACTCCGGTCTTCTGCTGATCTTTTTTATCTTTATCACCTGTTGCTTCTGTCTTATCCTCCTGAACAACTTCCGTTGTCTCATCCTCGGTATCCGCAGTTTCCGTTGTTTTCTCATCCGTTACATCTTCTGTCGTGGTATCTTCACTGGAAGCTGTTTCGGTTGTAACTCTCTCCGTTGTTCCACTCTCTGTTGTACTGGAAGCTGCCAGCCCAACTGTTACCTTTGTTGCCGGTGATGCATAATAGTTTGCAGTCTCCTTATATCTTACAAAATAATCGCCTGCTGCAAGACCATTTACAGCTGTTCCTGTTACAGCTGTCCATGTAGTCTGGTCTGTGGAATATTCCATCGTCTCTGCGGCATTTGTAACAGATCCGTCTTTCTTTCCTGTTGCACTTTCATTGACCACTGCCAGTCCTGTTGGTGCTGCCTGTGGTGCTTTCTCGATCGTATAATTCTTTATGATCTCTCCGTGATAGGTATTACCCTTTGCTGTTATCTTAACGCTCGCTGTTCCTGCATTGATGTTATCTGAAAATGTACAGGTATAATCTGTTCCTGCTGTCAGCTTCTTGCCGTCATATGTGACAGTCACCGTTGGCTCTTTTGCTTTTCCATCATATACATAAGAAGTCGGATCGATAGATACAGATACTGTTTCATCTGTCAGCCTGCGGTAACGAAGCTCTACACTTCTCGCACCTACTCCGTTTTCATCCAATATCGTATTACTGGTATCCCATTCACCTATTGTATATCCGGCTGGAAGAAATTCTACAATACCGCCAAGGGCTTCATCTAATGAAACGTTTTTATAATTTCTCAAACCTCTCATTGAGTCTATGATATTATATACAGAATTCTGATCCATCTGCAGCTTCTCAAGCCACCATTCTGTAGGTGTAGTCGATGAGCTGTCGTGTCTCTGCTCTATATAACTGTTTTCCAGCTTAACGCCATATATTGCATACCATCCAAGCTGTGGCAGATCTGCCTTCACATTCCTGAAGGTTAACAAATGTGCATTTCCATTCGAATAATTCTTGATATAACCTTCGTATTCTCCATTTTCTATCACCAGAGAACCCTGAATCTCGAACTGAACAGCCTTTAATTTCTTTTTATTCAGATCAATTGTAAGATTCTTATTTCCTGCATCAATATATGTTGATGTACTCTCACAATTATATAGAAGCTTCAGTGTGCTGCCATTTCCAGCTGCCGCTACTGCATCTTCCAGTTTAGAATAGGTTCCCCTTACTGTTCCACTTGCATCCTCTACATAAATGCACTCTACCGGATCATTACAATCCACACAGATTCCATCTTTCACCTGTGAATGTTCACATGCCGCCTGTGTCTCTGTCAGTCCATTTGCCCCTGCAAATACTGTTACCGCGACAAGTCCTGCCGCAACGATCATTCCTAAAATTCTTTTTCTCATTTACCCTATATCCTTTCTTTTCTAAAAAAAATAAATAAGTGCCCCGGAATATCTTATGATATCCCGCCAAATTTCCCTGACCATATTATACATACTTCCCCCTGCCACCACAAGTAAATTAAATAAAAAATCCCGGACATGTACTTTTCTTAATATACTCCGTCATGTCCGGGATTCACTTATTCTGTTATTCTCATATTCAAACCACATCTTCTTATCTTTCATAATGGTTTGCCACACCTCTGTCAGCGGTTTTTGGTCAATGCTCCCTTATACTGTACAATTCCACCAACCGTATTGATCACCCTATAACCTGCCTGTGTCAGTATTCTTGCCGCCAGCGCACTGCCTCCTCCATACTGACAATATGTGAGTAATACTTTATGTTTTGGGAGATTATAATTGCCACACTGAATCTCAGATAATGGCACATTAACAGCCATCGGTATATGTCCTCTCAGAAATTCATCTTCTGTCCGAACGTCCACGATCACCCCGCCATAACGAACTGCTTCCTGCATGATATCGCGAACGGGTATATTGTGAAATCTCATGCTCTCACCCCCTGATAAGCAAGCGATTTAATTGCAAGCAAATAATTTTGTGCTCATTATAGCTTATGCGATTTCCGTTAAAACGTTCGACTTATTCACCCTATCTCATATTATAGTTATCTTCCTGTTCATTATATGGTGAATACGTCTGTCCATTATATGAATTCATACTATATGGTGTTGTTGAATTTGGTGTCTGATCTGCTGCTGTGTCTGATCTACGATATGGATTTACTCCGGCATTTTGCGGATATGATGTATTTCCTGCATATCCACCATTCTGCGGATTCACTGTATTACCCGTATAATACTGATTCGGCACATACGCATTGTTTCCATTATACCCTTGATTCTGCGGGTATGGCATATTTCCCGGATAGCCCTGATTCTGCGGGTATGGGGTATTCTGTGGATAGCCCATCGGATTCCCCTGTCGGTTCTGATAATAATAGCCTCTGCCCGGTCTGCGGTATTCGGTTCGATAGAATCCGTAATCTGCTGTCTCCGGTCTGCCATCGATCCTGTGATCATGCTTGGAACATACCAGAATCAACACAACAGATATAATATATGCACCTATCAAAATGACATATGTCCAGCCTTCTGTGATCAAACCATAAGAAGCTGCCATGATCGCATAATCGTATGCACCATGAATACATACCGGCACAAGATACGCCCATGCCATGTAACCGATCATTCCACCTCTGTCACCGGCATATGCTTCTTCTCTTGCCTTTGCATATAACGCTCCCATCACGACACCGACCGTACAGTGAAGAGGAATCGCTGTGAACGCTCTCATGATTCCGGTCAGGATTCCACCCTGATACACATATAACACATTTTCCAGAATCGCAAATCCCAGCGAGGAACATACAGCATAGATCACGCCATCATAGCTGTGCTGCATCTCCTTACTTTTCCATGTGATGCACACCGTCACCAGATATTTACCTAATTCCTCTGTCACCCCTACGATAAGAAAACAGAAGATCAGCAGTCGGAGTCCGAAATCATCCGAATCTCCCATGACAAATGCCTGACCTACAAACTCTACGATAGCCGCCGGAACAGTAGTTGCCGCACCGGCAGCCAGAAGCAGAATCATCAACTTAACCGGCGGTTTTTCCTTTCGATCCCTATAATATATAAATCCAAGCAGCAGCAATGCCGGAAGCGCCGCTACGATAAAAAGCAACCGTATATTATTCATCTTATTCTCCCCATTTATCTTACTTTGTCTCTATATCATCTATAACCTCTTTGACAGACTCCAGTTTATCCGTATCATAGCCTTCTATTGCCGCCGAACTGTCATAAACTTGTGCAAAATCAGCATTATACTCATCTTCGCTGACATCTTCTCCGTTCCAGTCATATGTATAAATCGGCATTCCATTCTTATCAAATCTCAGCCCGGTTCCATCTTTCGCTCCATAATGCCCCTGTGCAACCAGTGTCAGTTCTCCATCAACGATACTGTAAATATAGTCATAATACGAATCCATCAGGCCGTCTGAATTGCAAAGAAGATTCTTTCCTTCTATATAAGTAAAGTACAGTCGGTTCAATCCGTTTACATGAACGGAACCATCTGAATAATTCACAATACGGACACCGGATGCCTCTGACTTCCCTACTTCTACCAGCTCCGGTATATCATCATTATCCAGATAGATCAACGTATATCCCTGCTGTCCTTCTGTGTCTGATACATTTTCCAGATAGTCAACATATGCCGTCTTCCAGTCATCATCTTTCTTTAATACCGAAGTCTCAGCTTCCTCACCATCCAGCTCCGCCGCATCCGCATCTTCCTCAGACACAGACTCAGTCTGCTTCTCCTCAGAAGCAGGTGCATCCGGCAGTGCTTCTAATTTCTGTTTTCCAAATTCCGTCTTATCTGTCGTTGCTTCCTGTTCTTCTGTGGTCACATCTTCCGTGACATGTGCCGCTTCTGTCGTTCCATTATTTATTGTATCTGCCGACTTTTTCTCTGATGCGCATCCTGTCATCAATCCACCAATCAGCGTGCCCAAAACTAGCATATATTTTATTTTTTTCATCTGTCATGCACCCTTTCCAACCGGCAGTTTTCTTCCACTATTCCAGTCTGTAATTTCTCAGTAAAATCTGTGTTTCATACTGATAAAAATTATACCATTCAAACAGTAAACACGCCACACGCTAATTTATTTTTTCTTCTAAATCGGCATTTATTTTTTACCAGAATTTATCTGATATATTCAACATTTTTCCTAAAAAATATGGGAGACGCAAAACTTACGTCTCCCATACCATCTATTCATATTTTTTTGAGGAAAATATATGACAATAATTATTTTATATTGAAGGCTTTCATACCTGGGTATACAGCCGAATCACCAAGTTCTTCTTCGATTCTTAAGAGTTGGTTGTACTTAGCTACACGCTCAGATCTGGATGGTGCACCGGTCTTGATCTGGCAGGTATTTAAAGCAACTGCAAGATCTGCAATCGTTGTATCTGCTGTCTCACCCGATCTGTGAGATGAGATAGCTGTATAACCGGCCTTGTGAGCCATCTTGATCGCTTCCAATGTCTCTGATACAGAACCGATCTGGTTTAATTTGATCAGGATACTGTTACCACAGCCAAGCTCGATACCTTTTGCAAGTCTCTCTGTATTTGTAACGAAAAGGTCATCACCAACTAACTGAACCTTATCGCCAAGTTCTGCTGTAAGCTTCTTCCAACCTTCCCAGTCTTCTTCGTCCAGACCATCTTCGATGGAGATGATCGGGTACTTCTCAACCAGTCTCTTCCAGTGAGCGATCAGCTCTTCTGATGTATATACTGTACCGGCCTTTGGCAGCTTGTACTCGCCAGCCTTGCCTGTCTTCCACTCGGATGAAGCTGCATCCATAGCGATCTTGAAGTCCTTGCCCGGTTCATATCCGGCTTTCTTTACTGCTTCAAGAATTGTCTCGATTGCTTCTTCATCAGATGCAAGTGCAGGTGCAAATCCACCTTCATCACCAACTGATGTTGCAAGTCCTCTTTCCTTTAAGATTGCCTGAAGTGCATGGAATACTTCTGCACACCATCTGAGACACTCTTTGAATGAAGGAGCACCAACCGGCATGATCATGAACTCCTGAACATCCAGACCGGATGATAATGCATGACATCCACCATTGATAATGTTCATCATAGGAACCGGAAGTCTGTTGCCACTTACACCGCCTAAGAAACGATATAAAGGTACATCCAGTGAAATAGCTGCTGCTCTTGCTGCTGCGATCGATACAGCAAGAATTGCATTTGCACCCAGATTTGACTTATCCTTTGTTCCGTC
>DJPV01000080.1:38223-49568 GCA_002437435.1 Lachnospiraceae bacterium UBA6403
TACGTTATTAATTGTTGTGTTGATATTTTCAACCGCTTTCTGAACGCCCTTACCGCCAAAACGGTTCTTATCGCCATCACGAAGCTCTAATGCTTCAAACTCACCTGTTGATGCACCACTCGGAGCTGCTCCACGTCCGACAGTACCATCTGCAAGAATAACTTCTGCCTCTACTGTAGGATTTCCTCTTGAGTCAATAATCTCTCGTCCAATTACTTTTTCAATTTCTAAATAATTCATCATTACCTAATCCCTCTTTCTGGTGACAATTTCTGTCCCGGATAATAAGCAGTTTTATCCGGGTGCATGTCCTGTTTTCAGTCATCAGGAATGCGTACAGAAAGGAGTCACACGATTTATTCACAAGATTTTAGTTAGTTTTTGCTAACCATTTAAAAAATAGCACGTTATAAGCTTCGTCGTCAACAGAAAAACGTCGAACTTATTGATAATTTCTATCACATATTTCGCTTGATTTTTACAAGAACACACCGTATAATGCAGCCATGAGTTAGATGTGTCTAACTAACGTATGGACGGTTCTGAAATGACACATACTAATACTGTCGCATTTGATAATTTAATGTTACAGGAGTTTCAGATTATGTTTGAAGAATATTTGATCACACATTGTTCGCCTACATTGGCATCCTTAAAACCTGCCAGCATGTTTCTTTATCGTTTTTCTTCCAGAGAAGAATTATACGAAAGTGTGGCTGTCTGGGATGCACAATTTCAGAAAAAAGGGATCCGGATCACGATCCTGCGGGAAAATGCTGAAACTGCCCTGATCTATGTATACAGGCTGGATGCTATGGTTCGCGAATTATCAAGACCGGAGATCATCTCTTTTCTTGTAAGCACAGGATATCAGGCAGGAACGATCGATCAAATGCTTGAACAGCTTCGTACACGGCTTCATCATTCGGAAGAATTTCCGCATGAGATCGGTGTCTTCCTTGGCTATCCGTTAAATGATGTTCTCGGATTTATCAAAAACCACGGAAGTAACTGCAAGGGCATGGGCGACTGGAAGGTATATGGAGATCTGGGTGAGGCTCAGAAAACATTTGCCAAATTTAAAAAATGCCGTGAAATCTATGCAAATCTCTGGCATCAGGGACGAACGATCTGGCAGTTGACGGTTGCCGCATAAAAGTATTTATGAAAACAGCATCCGCATAACAAAAAATAAGTATTTATGCAAATGACATTCACATAACAAAATGAATATAGGAGATTCCCGTAAGCATTTCCATACGGAGATCTCTAAATATAAAATACATGATTATAAGGAGGAACCTACTATGAGTAAGGTTGCAGTTGTATATTGGAGTGGCACAGGTAACACAGCATTAATGGCACAGGCTGTTGCAGAAGGTGCAAAAGCAAAAGGAGCAGAATGTGATCTTTTAACATCCGCGGAATTCACTGCAGATATGGTAGATAACTACGATGCGATCGCATTTGGATGCCCTGCTATGGGTGCTGAAGTCTTAGAAGAAAGTGAGTTTGAGCCAATGTTTGCTGAATGTGAACCGGCATTAAAAGGCAAAAAGATCGCCATCTTCGGTTCATATGGCTGGGGAAGCGGCGAATGGATGGATACATGGGAAGCTCAGTGTCAGGCTGACGGCGCTGTATTTGCAGCAGCTCCACTGATCTGCCATGAAACACCGGATGAAGCAGGTCTTGCTGATTGTACTGCACTTGGCGAAGCACTTGTTTAATAAATAATAATACACATCTCTAAACACAACCAAAACACAGGAATCTGCCATGTGGCAGTCCTTCCATTTGTACATTATCGTACAATTCCAAAAATGCTCTGGCAAACCACACCTCTGCCAGAGCATTTGTTATATTTGTTATGCTATTTTTTATATCGCACCATGCTCGCGGAGAAGTTTTTCGACATCGGTTCCTTCTACCTCCTTTAAAAACTCCTTCATTGCGATCTTCTCTTTCAGCCCAAGCTTCATATCCGTGATCTTTCTGCCATCGCGGATCGCTACGGTCGCATTTAACAGATCACGCACATCATAGACGCTGCCCCATACCTCAGGCACACCACGGTCGATATTTAACAGGGTATATACCGCTTCCATACCGGTACGGATCGAATACTCGGTCGTAAATATCGTATCTCTTGCCGTCTCTGCAAACTGTCCGAGGAATGCAAAGTTTACGGCGCCCTCCGGTACGACATCCGGACGGTCACCCTTCTCACGTGGCATGAAAAATGCTGTAATATATGGCATCATAACCGGCACTGTGTTTGCACTGTGCTCAGCAAGCTCCGGTATTTCCTCCTCCGGTACTCCGATATGGTAGAGCCATTCTTCGCAGATCTCCTTACCGGTACATTCCCGCATGGTCTTCTTTACATAATCACCCGGTTTATTCGAGAACAATCCATATACCCATACAAGCACCTGTCCCTTTGGCTGGTTACGGAACTGCGGCTGACGGTTGATCGTCCAGGAAAGCAGCCATTCGGAATCTCTTGCAGTCACGATACCACCTGTAACTACCTTGCCTGAGAGTGGATCTCTCTTGCAGATCTTCTTAATATATGGGAGGATCTTTTCATCTAATGTCGTCACCGTTGCACTCATCCAGTTTGACTGCTCCGGATCGTAGCAGAATTTGTCGGGATGCCCGAAGGATGGATCCTGTGCGGCGATCTTCCGCCACATATCCCATCCGCCACCCTCACGAATCTCCGTCTTGAATTCAGCCGGTTTATTCTGGCTTCCGTATGAAGAATTCTCTACGCAGCCGCCATTTGTGATAAATACCAGATCATCCTCGGTCAGATCGATCGCATCTGCTTCGCCATCCCGGATAATATCAATCTTCTTCGCTAGCTTTCTGCCTGCCTCGATCTCGAACTCTACATTTGTGACCTTGGTATTGTAATGGAATACAACGTCAAAGGTTTCCAGATATTTTACCATAGGCAGGATCATGGACTCATACTGATTATATTTGGTAAAACGGAGTGCAGTGAAATCCGGCAATCCTCCGACATGATGGATGAACCGCTTGATATAAAGCTTCATCTCAAGTGCAGAATGCCAGTTCTCAAATGCAAACATTGTCCGCCAGTACATCCAGAAGTTAGAGTTGAGAACATCTTCGTCAAAATACTCATCGATACGTTTATTATATAACTCTTCATCCGGGGTAAAAAACAGTTTCATGATCTCCATTGCGCCCTTATCCGATAACCCGAACTTCTTATCGGTATGCGCATCCTGACCCTGATGCTCGGTTGCCCGGCACAGAGAATAGTTCGGATCTGCTTTATTCAGCCAGTAATACTCATCCAATACGCTGACACCCTCTGTCTCGATGGATGGAATCGAACGGAACAGATCCCACATACACTCAAAATGATTATCCATCTCACGTCCACCACGCATAACATAGCCGATATCGCTGTACTGATAACCGTCACATGCACCACCTGGAATCGGATCTTTCTCCAGAATGTGTACATGCGAACCTTTCATCTGTCCATCTCTTACCAGAAAACATGCTGCTGCCAATGCACCAAGTCCCGAACCTATAATATATGCTGATTTATGATCCACACCCGCCGGCTTCTTCGGTCTTGCGAATGCTTCGTAATTTCCGCTTGCGTAATACATACGAATTACCTCCAATCTACGCTGCCTGCTTACAGGCATACCTGTCGCTTCAAAAATTACTTTTTATTATAGAATGCCCCATTTTTGCTCTCAATAAACAAAAAAAGTACCGTGATAAAAATATATTCACGGTACTTGTTCTGTCTAAAATTTTATCATTTTCCCTGTTTTGATGGGATAACCAGCCTGAAAAATAAGACACATCGTTTTATCAATGTATCTGTCAGCTCTCTGTTTTTTTGTGAAAGACATCTGTCCGAAATGCTTCCAGTGCTCTGGTAATATTATCATGCATCACCAGTCCCATCTTATCTACGATCACATGCGGATCCTGCTTCATTCCATTCTCGATCCATTCAAGTAATACGCCGACAAAGGAGCATTTGTAAAAATCAGCAATAAATTTCTTATCTTCATCCCGCACCTGCATGTCCTTCGCCTTATCATCGATAACCTTGATCATCAGATCATATGTCAGGCTGTACAGATAGGTCTCCACCTGCTCTCTGCTGATCGAATGATATGCATTCATCATAAATGTCTTATTCTCGCTCACCGCTTCAAATATCCGAAGGAAGCCTTCCTGCCAGGTATCATAGGTCTTATTCTCACCCAGTATCCTCATTGCATCCTCCACGCACACCCATTCTACCAGATCATAAATATCTTTAAAATGATAGTAAAATGTCATCCGGTTGATGCCGCAGTCTTCCGTGATATCAGTTATCGTAATCTTATCAAGCGGTTTCTTTGTAAGAAGCTTCTTCAGTGATGCTTCCAACGCACGTTTCGTTATCTGAGACATTTTCTTGTAACCTCCACGTCTATTGTTCATCAGAAAAAAGGCATCTTTACTATACCACACCGCCCGACATTTTGCCTACTTAATTTTTACCAATTCATCTACAAATATTTTCCAATCTCCGATTTCCATATTTTTTCCAGTCGTTCCAGCGAAAATGCTGCATTTGCCGGACTTGTCGACGGCAGTTCGATCATCGGAAGGTCGATATGAATCGTCTGATATTTTTTGTATAATCTGCCAGCAGTCTTACCATTTGTAAAAACTGCCCGGATCGGCGCATGCTCCACAATACTTTTTATATCCGCAGGGGTCACATTTCGGATACTGCTGTCACTTGAACCGACGATCTCACAGTTCTGTATCACATCATAGACTGCCACATGTCCTTTAAGCAGCATCCGTTTTTTCTCATCTATCGTTAAAGGTTCCGACACACCAAGTACAGATGCCATTACCTTCCAGAACCGATTTCTCGGATGTCCGTAGTAGAACCCCTGCTCTCTGGATTTTACTGAGGGCAGACTGCCAAGAATCAGTACCTGCGATTCTTCATTATATACCGGATAAAATTCATGCTTTACATATTGATATTCTGCCATTTTATTTCCTTTCAAACTTAGCGAACTTTCCTGCAAAGTCCCTTAACGGAGCGCTTTTTTTGATTTATAGGAAGGTTCGTCCTATAAATTAAAAAAACCAGAGACTATCGCCCCCGACAAGTCTCTGGTTATACTATGTATCCCAAACCTCATTTTTAACCCCGTGTTGGAATTACGCGATAATTATATACATTCTCCGCCCATCTGTACAGTAGTCTCACAAAAATGACTTGTTTTTTGCATCAAATAACCTATACATTTAAAACGCAATGCACGCAAGTCGTTTTTCGCTTATAAATTTCCTATATGATCTCTCCATCTATGATCTGAATTCCAAACTTCTCCAGATCCACCCGTCCATCAATAACTGTAACTCCATCTGCCGTCAATCGGTCTGCCTGCACATTTTTTCCACCAAATGCAAACGCCCCGGATAATTCACCCTTTGCATTTACCACACGAAAGCAGGGAATGTGCTCCGAATCCGGATTTTTATGAAGCGCATTTCCTACCGCACGCGCCATTTTCTTATCTCCGGCAAGCTCCGCAATCTGACCATAGGTTGCAACCTTTCCGGCAGGGATCTTTTTCACCGCTTCATAAATCCTCTTTGATGGACTGTCTGTAACCAGATCATAGCTCTCTGCGATCATCCGTCTCACATCCAGATCCGGAATACTTCCATCCAGAATGATCGTATTCCAGTGCTCTTTATTCTGATGCCAGCCCGGCACCACCGAGTCAAATGTACTCCGCCAGAAATCCCTCCATTCGGGATCGACCTTTACATTCAGGTTAATATATCCGTCCCGCTCATATGTCCACAGAAATGCCTTTTTATTTCCTTTCACACGTACCAACTGCCAGTTCGGATCATGAAACGGAGCCTGCTGATAAGTGTCGGGAAAAGACAATCCATATGCCAACGCTTCTTCCCTTGTTGTCATTTATCTTCCTCCAACCTGCTTTACATAATTTGCGATCAGTTTCGCCGTCTTATCAACACCCAGTCGAACCGTATCTATACACAGATCATAATTCTCTGCATAGCCCCATTCTTCCCCGGTATAATACCTATGATAACCACGCCGCTTCTCATCTGTCTTTTCAACGAGTGCCATAGCCTTCCGGTCTGAAATCTTATGTTTTTCTGCAATATGATGTGCCCGCTGCTTCTTATCCCCACACAGGAACACACGAACTGCATCCTTATCATCCCGGTAAGCATAATTCGAAGCCCTTCCTATAATGATAAAACTCTGTCCACCAAACATGGCTGACAAGGCCCGTTTCGGTGTATCATACTGATTCTTCGGGCAGAAATCATCCGCAACCGAGCTGATCATCGCATTTACCGGCTGTTCACCAAAATACATCGGGTATTTCTCATATATCTTCTTTTCTTTTGCAATCGCGATCAATTCCGGTTTCGTATAAAATGGAATCCCTAACAGTTTTGATAAATTTTTTCCAACTTCATCTCCGGCGCATCCACATTGTCTTCCAAGTGTTATGATCATTCCTTCTTACCTCCTACAAGCATCTGACTGATCAAATGATAATGTCCGTCTACCGCCGCTTTCATTGCAGCTTCATCTTTTTCTAATACACTATTATAAATCTGTTTATGATAATCAAGCAGATTTTTCTTTTCTTTTGTATTCACACGACGCAGCACCAGATCGATCCACTCCCGGTATACGATCATAACCGCCTCCATAATCATTGAAAACAGTTCATTCTCTGTCGCCCGGATCAGCAATTCATGAAATTCTTTATCCACTCTAACCAGTTCGGAACCATCTGCCTGCTCCATCTTTGCCAGATTATCCTCCAGAAGCACCTGACACTCAAATGATATTCCTTTCTCAATCAACATACTGCATACTGACTTTTCCATCACACAGCGGAACTCGCAGACCTCGGATTTCGTGATACTGCCAAGTGCCAGCATCATCATGAGCATCTGCCGGATCGACTCTCCTGCATTTTTTGATATATAATTTCCCGATCCCTGCACACGTTCGATCATTCCCATGCCATGCAGGATACTGAGTGCTTCTCTGGTCGAATTCCTTCCGATTCCCAACGTCTCTGCTATCATCCGCTCGGTCGGAAGCTTACTTCCGATCTGCAAGATTCCATCCTGCATCAAGCTGTAAATATATCGAATTGCTTTTTCATATTCTGATGTAGCATGTTGTTTCTCCATACCTGTCTCCCTGACTACCAATAAATTTCGTTATTTCTATATTTTGATATCTGCTACAAGCGAATACCCACCTATAAGACCATCAACTAACTTCGCTATTTCTATATCCGATCTGTAAATTCGAAATATCTCCCTGCATTTTTTAACCTATATGCGGCTACATAAAATGCGCAAATAACGACGAAAGCACTACCGTAAGAATACCGGAAACTGCGATTGCAAGACTGCTCATTGCACCTTCTACTTCGCCGATCTCGATTGCCTTTGCCGTTCCGATCGCATGAGATGCAGAGCCAAATGCCAGACCCTTCGATATCGGTTCGGTGATCCGAAAGATCTTACATACTAATTCGCCAAATATATTTCCAAGAACTCCGGTTACGATAATAACCGCAACCGTGATTGTCACATAGCCTCCCAGTTCTTCTGAAACACCCATACCGATCGCGGTTGTAATGGATTTAGGAAGCATCGTCACATACTCCTTATGTGTAAGTCCCGTGATCTTTGATAATACAAATACCGTACAAAGACTCGTCACCACACCGGCAGCCAGCCCTGCCATAACTGCCTTACAATTATGTTTTAACAATTCCCACTGTTCATAAAGCGGGATCGCCAGACATACAGTTGCCGGAGTCAAGAGCCAGCTTAAATATTTGGCACCTTCATTATAAGTATCATAATCCACCTTGCTTACGACCAGCACCAAAATGGTAACAACGATTGAGATCAGCAATGGATTAAATATTCCCAGTTTGAATTTCTTCTTTAATATTGACCCGATCAAATATGAAATCAGGCTAAGTGTAACTCCCGCAAATAAGGAGTTCTCAAAAAAATCATGCATCCTCTTGTTCCTCTTTCTTCCTGTCTTTTCTGATGATCCACTGTGACAATCTGCCTGCCACTGCCATAACTGTAATGATCGCAACAACTGTGATCACACATACCGGGATCAGCATCGGTTTCAGTGTTCCCCAGCTGACCATCAGACCAACACCGGCAGGAATAAACATCAAGGGCATGATCTCGATTAAGAATTTGCCTGTCTCCTTTACTACTTCTAACTTGATCCATCCCGTCATCAGACATACAAATAAAATCGCCATTCCATAGATACTGGCAGGAATCGGCAATGGTAATACATATTTGAGCAGTTCCCCGATAAATGAAATTACAAGAATAATTAAAAACTGTCTGATATACTTCATTCAAATATCCTCTCTACACTTTTAACTTTTTCTCATATGGATTATATTTATTCATATAAAACAAATTGGTAGCACCAATTTAGTGCTGCCAACCATTATACTGACACATCTTATTATTTGTCAATTTATTATTTTACCAAATTGACATCAATATATTCCCAATATGGTTTCTTACAGGCTGCTACTCCTGTCGCTGATACTCTAACTTTCCAGATGAATACTATTTATTCCTGTCAGTGGTATCCAGGCTGCCAGAAGACCACTATTTACTGTCGTCGACACACAATCTTTACAATCAGATACTACTCCCGCCGCTTATGCCCCAGCTGCCAGAACGCTACCGCTCCTGCCGCCGCTACGTTAAGTGAATCCACACCATGTGCCATCGGGATCATAACCGTATAATCACAGTCAGCTATCGTATCTCCTGCCAGACCATCACCCTCTGTACCGAGCACAATAGCCAGCTTTTCCTCACGATTTAACTGCGGGTCATCAATTCCTACACTGTCTTCCCGAAGTGCCATTGCCGCTGTCTTAAAGCCCATTTCTTTCAATGTCTTCATCGCCTGCTCCGGCCAGACACCATCTGCCTTTGACAACATTGTCCATGGAATCTGGAATACCGTTCCCATACCCACACGGCTTGCACGCCGATAAAAAGGATCACTACAGCCGCCGGTCAATATCACCGCATCCATTCCCAGTGCTGCTGCACAGCGAAACAACGCCCCCACATTTGTCGGATTGACCACTTCTTCCAGAATGGCGATCCGCTTCGCTCCCTGACATACCTCCTCTATCGTTGGTAACGCTTTGCGGCGCATCGCACACCAGAGTCCCCTTGTCAGGTGATAACCGGTAAGTTTCGTCAATATCTCATCCGGTGCAACATAGATCGGAACATTTTCCACCCGCTTCAGAATCTCCTCTGCCTCTGCAAGCTGCACTTTTTCTGCCAGAAAAGACACCGGCTCATATCCACCATCTAACGCCCGTTCGATCACCTTCGGACTCTCTGCAATAAATAACCCTTCCTTCGGTTCATAGATCGTCGCAAGCTGCCGTTCCGAAAGCTCCGCATAAACCACCAGTTCCGGTCGTTTCAGATCCGTTACTTCTATTATTTCCATTATAATTTCCTTCCTGATACATACATTCCATACTACAGGCATCACTTACACATCCCATATGCTGCGATCCCCCATGCAACTGAAAAACTCAGGCAGATCAAACCTTTATAATTCATAAAATGATTCGTATAATTCCATGCTCTCATTCCCAGCCCATAATATAGCAATAAACCACTGAATAACTCCAAACTCGTAGCAAGAGCGGTCAGCACAACCACCTGTACAGCAATACGTTTTTCTCTTAATTTCACTGCTCCCACATAAAACAGTACAGCTCCAAGTCCATATAAAATATTAATCGCACCAAATATGGATACAACATGACTCTCCCAATGTCCCTTTTTCAGTAGGCAAAAGATACCTTCTATCAACACTCCCGCAACACTTCCCGACAGGAACAACCAGAACAACTTATTATATGTTATGTATTCTCTTTCTTCTGATTTTTCATCATGTATCTGATGAGTGGAATTATGTACATTACTATTTATAATCTGTGTCATAATTTGTTGCCCTCTTTACATAAAAATACTTCAAAATACAAATTGTAATTTACTACAAATACCTGTCATTGACAATATTTCTATACAAGTGTTTATGTATTGTTAAGATTCCGTTTAAATATTGCTTTTATACTAAATTGGTATCAATATACTCCCAATATGGCTTCTTGTTTACCTCATCTTCATGCTCTATATACCATTTTGCAGCCTCCTGTAAACCGATCTCCATCGGCATTGTTTCTGGATATATCTTCTTCTGACGTGTCACATCAAGACAATATTCATAATTATAAAAGCTGAAATAGTTTCTCTGCTCTATCGTTCCAGGTACAGATACAAATTCCGGTACTTTATCAAAACAGGCATAACATTCGATAACCCAGTCTCTTATCGATATTGCCTTTTCATTTCCAACATTTAAGATATGATCCGTCGGCCGCTTTGTCATTAATACTTTCATCAGCCTGCACAAATCTTCTACATGGAAAAACTGTAATTTCATCTCACCATCTTTCGGCAAATAAAATTTTCTGTCTGCCATTGCGCAGTCAAATACAAACGCCTCCCGATAGACGTTGTCCATAGAACCATATAAATATGGCGGTCTTAAAATATAAGCATCCGGAACTCTCTCCAGCAGTGCATTTTCTGCTTCAATCTTATCTGTTCCATATTTTCCCCAGAATTTATTTACTGCTCTTTCAGAATCCTCAGGAAATGGCTGTGCACCATATTCCGGATATACTGCACTGGAACTGATCATTATATATTGATCAAAAGAGTCCAGCGAATTATGTAAATCAATTATGTCTTGTGCATCATAAGCGGTTATGTCGGCAACAACATCAAAATGCAGATTTTTCAGCTTATCCCCTAAATTATGCCTGTCGCTTTCAATCAGCGTCACGCCCTTAACCTGCGGTTTTGAATTGCGATTCACTACATAGACATCATATCCATGCTCTACAAAATATTTTGCTGCATACCTACTGACAAATGTGGTTCCACCGGTAATCAAAATTTTCTTCATTGATATCTCCTTTTTCCGCTGCACAGGGCTTATAAACCCACCCAATTGTTTACAGCTACAAAGTAACATACCGGTCATTCGATTGTCAACATTGCCGCTTATAGACAAACAAAAACCGCAACTCCTCATAAAACGAGGAATTGCGGTTTGCATTTAAGTTTCTATGATACAAAATCAGTGATTACTCGATGAT
>DJPV01000080.1:49655-73043 GCA_002437435.1 Lachnospiraceae bacterium UBA6403
TGGCTCATAGCGATTGGGTGGATCAGTTCGATTGTCATTTCTACGTTATCACCAGGCATGCACATTTCTGTACCAGCTGGAAGGTTACAAACACCTGTTACGTCAGTTGTTCTGAAGTAGAACTGTGGACGATAGTTGTTGAAGAATGGTGTATGACGACCACCCTCGTCCTTAGTAAGAACGTAAACCTGAGCTGTGAACTTTGTATGACATGTGATTGAACCTGGCTTACAAAGAACCTGACCTCTTACGATATCTTCTCTCTTGATACCACGAAGAAGAGCACCGATGTTATCACCAGCCTGTCCTTCATCAAGAAGCTTTCTGAACATCTCGATACCTGTTACAGTTGTCTTCTGTGTTTCTGGCTTAATACCAACGATTTCAACTTCATCATTTAAGTGGATAACACCAGCTTCTACTCTACCAGTAGCAACTGTACCACGACCTGTAATTGTGAATACATCCTCTACAGGCATGATGAATGGCTTATCTGTATCTCTCTGAGGATCTGGAATGTATGAATCAATTGTATCCATAAGTTCCATGATCTTATCTCCCCAAGGTCCCATTGGATCTTCAAGAGCCTTAAGAGCTGAACCCTTAATAATTGGGCAATCATTGAATCCGTACTCTTCAAGCTGTTCTGTAACTTCCATCTCTACAAGTTCGATAAGCTCTTCATCATCAACCATATCGCACTTATTTAAGAATACAACGATGTAAGGTACACCAACCTGACGTGAAAGTAAGATATGCTCTTTTGTCTGAGCCATAACACCATCAGTAGCAGCAACAACAAGGATAGCACCATCCATCTGAGCTGCACCAGTGATCATGTTCTTAACGTAGTCAGCATGTCCTGGACAGTCAACGTGAGCGTAATGTCTCTTCTCTGTCTCGTACTCAACGTGAGCTGTAGAAATAGTGATACCTCTTTCTCTCTCTTCCGGAGCCTTATCAATGTTAGCGAAATCAACAGCTGAGTTACCAGCTACTCTCTCTGAAAGAACTTTTGTGATAGCTGCTGTTAATGTTGTTTTACCATGGTCAACGTGACCGATTGTACCAATGTTACAATGTGGCTTACTTCTATTAAACTTTTCCTTTGCCATTTTTTAATATCCTCCTTAAATTTCGTACCCCTAAGGGCTATGCTTGGCTAAAACTCATTATATAGAATATATAAAAGATTTTCAACCTTTTTTTATCTCTTTATACCAGCAGGCATAGGGATTTTCATCCTTTTTACCTGCCGATATGATTTATTTTACTCTTTTAAGTCGAAAGGCACGGCAAAATGCCTTTCCGGGTTGTCAAACTATTATTTTGACTTTTCAGCGATAACCTTCTCCTGAACACTCTTTGGACACTGAGCGTACTTCTCAAAGAACATTGAGTAGTTACCACGTCCCTGTGTAGATGAACGAAGCTCTGTTGAGTAACCGAACATCTCTGCAAGTGGAACGAATG
The DNA here is from genome assembly GCA_002437435.1 of Lachnospiraceae bacterium UBA6403. Lineage (GTDB taxonomy): Bacteria > Bacillota > Clostridia > Lachnospirales > Lachnospiraceae > Coprococcus. Next base: position 51,129 of record DJPV01000080.1, read on the forward strand.
CTCTGACGATCTTACCACCGCCGATATCATCCATACCTTCGATCTGGCCTCTCTTAGCATTTAAGCTTCCGATTACATCACCTAAGTATTCCTCAGGCATTGTAACCTCAACCTTCATGATAGGCTCCAGAAGAACTGGGTTTGCCTTAGCCATAGCTTCCTTGAACGCCATTGAACCGGCGATGTGGAATGCCATTTCTGATGAATCGACTTCATGGTATGAACCATCGTATACATTTGCATAAACACCAAGTACCGGATATCCACCAAGAATACCAGCCTTAGCAGCTTCTTCGATACCTTCACCAACTGCTGGGATATATTCCTTAGGAATAGCGCCACCAACAACTGTGGATTCGAACTTGAATGTCTCTTCGCCGTTTGGATCCATTGGCTCGAACTTAACTTTACAGTGACCATACTGACCACGACCACCTGACTGCTTCGCATACTTGCTATCAACGTCAACAGCCTTGGTAAATGTCTCTTTGTAAGCAACCTGAGGTGCACCTACGTTAGCCTCAACCTTGAACTCACGAAGCAGACGGTCAACAATAACCTCAAGGTGAAGCTCACCCATACCAGCGATGATTGTCTGTCCTGTTTCTTTATCTGTATGTGCTCTGAATGTAGGATCTTCTTCAGCAAGCTTTGCAAGAGCCTCGCCCATCTTACCCTGATCGTTCTTTGTCTTAGGTTCGATAGCAAGCTCGATAACTGGCTCTGGGAATTCCATTGACTCAAGGATAACCGGATGCTGCTCATCACAGATTGTATCACCAGTTGTTGTTACTTTGAAACCAACAGCAGCTGCGATATCACCGGCGTAAACCTTATCAATTTCCTTACGAGCATTTGCATGCATCTGTACGATACGTCCTACACGCTCTTTCTTGTCTTTTGTTGCATTTAATACATATGAACCTGAGTTCAATGTACCTGAATATACTCTGAAGAATGCTAACTTACCAACGAATGGATCTGTCATGATCTTGAATGCTAATGCAGCAAATGGATCTTCATCTGATGAATGACGAACTACTTCATTTCCCTCAGGATCTACACCTGTGATATCAGGGATATCTGTAGGAGCTGGCATATATTCAATAACACCATCAAGCATCTTCTGAACACCCTTATTCTTGTATGCGGAACCAAGGAATACCGGAACTGCTTCACAAGCGATAGTTGCTCTACGAAGTACTTTCTTCATTTCGTCGATTGAAGGCTCTTCACCTTCAAGGTACATCATCATTAAGTCATCATCTAACTCGCAGATCTTCTCTACAAGGTTCTCATGCCATTTGTTAGCAAGATCCTTTAAATCATCCGGGATCTCTGTGATCTCAATGTCTTCACCCTTATCATCTTTATAATAGTATGCATCCATCTCAAATAAGTCGATCAGACCGACGAAATCGGATTCTTTACCGATAGGAATCTGAACTGGAATTGCATTCTTGCCAAGACGATCAATAATTGTCTGAACTGAGTAGAAAAAGTCAGCACCCATTTTATCCATCTTATTGATGAATGCCATACGTGGAACATTGTATGTGTCTGCCTGACGCCATACATTTTCTGACTGAGGCTCTACACCAGCCTTTGCATCGAATACACCAACGGCGCCATCAAGTACACGAAGTGAACGCTCTACTTCTACAGTGAAGTCTACGTGTCCCGGAGTATCAATAATATTGATTCTGTGCTCTAAAGCACCAGCCTTTGGTTTGTGATGATCCTCTAATGTCCAATGACAGGTTGTAGCAGCGGAAGTGATTGTAATACCTCTTTCCTGCTCCTGCTCCATCCAGTCCATAGTAGCTGTACCATCATGAGTATCACCGATTTTATAGTTAACACCGGTATAGTATAAGATTCTCTCTGTAAGAGTTGTCTTACCAGCATCGATATGAGCCATAATACCAATGTTTCTTGTTCTGTCCAATGGATATTCTCTTCCAGCCAACGGATTGTCCTCCTTTTATTATTCTGCAGACGGCACAGATTAGAATCTGTAGTGAGCAAACGCCTTGTTTGCTTCTGCCATCTTGTGCATATCTTCTTTTCTCTTTACAGATGCACCTGTGTTATTAGCTGCATCCATGATCTCTCTTGCAAGTCTTTCTTCCATGGTCTTTTCACTTCTGGCACGTGAAAATGTTGTTAACCAACGAAGTCCAAGAGCCTGTCTTCTATCTGGTCTTACATCGATAGGCACCTGATATGTTGCACCACCGATACGTCTTGCCTTAACCTCGAGTAATGGCATGATGTTGTTCATAGCCTCTTCAAATACCTCGATAGCGTCCTTACCAGTTTCTGTTGCGATACGGTCGAATGCACCGTAAACAATCTTCTGGGCAACACCCTTCTTACCATCTAACATTACGTTGTTGATAAGCTTGGTAACTACCTTGTTATTGTAAATTGGATCCGCTAATACGTCTCTCTTTGCGATATGTCCTTTACGTGGCACGGTTCTTCCCTCCTTAATATTTATTAATTCTTCGGTACTCACATTATAAAATGTGTTCGTGCTGTTACTTCCATCTCTTCTATCTATCCGATGTTCCCTGCATTTTTATGCATCAACATCTTTTCTCATAGCAAAAACATGGCCTAACCAGCACATTTTTTTGGAATGTTTCCAATATACGGTTTTAATTACTTCTTAGCATCTTTTGGACGCTTAGCACCGTACTTAGAACGAGCCTGACGTCTCTTTGCAACACCTGCTGTATCAAGAGTACCTCTGATGATATGGTATCTTGTACCAGGTAAGTCCTTTACTCTACCACCACGGATAAGAACTACGCTATGCTCCTGAAGGTTGTGACCTTCACCTGGAATATAACTTGTAACTTCGATACCGTTTGATAAACGAACTCTGGCGATCTTTCTCAGAGCTGAGTTAGGCTTCTTAGGAGTAGCTGTCTTAACTGCAGTACAAACTCCTCTCTTCTGTGGAGAGCTTGTCTCAGTTGGCTTCTTCTTTAATGAGTTGAAACTTCTCTGAAGAGCTGGTGCAGTTGACTTCTTCTCTACTGTCTGTCTTCCCTTTCTAACTAACTGGTTAAATGTTGGCATGTTTTCACCTCCTACTTTCAAAATAAAAAATAATATAAGGCATACGTTCTCACGCATGCCTTACCATTATATATATTGAAATTATTCGTGTCAAGCACTTTTCAAATTTATTTATTCGTTATCAGATGTCTCAACCTCTGCAGTTTCCAGATCTGAAGCATTTTCTTCTGCCTCATCCTCTGCATCTGCATCGGTATCAACTGCGTCCTCTGACTCTGTGCTTTCCAGATCATCTCCGAAGTCGATCTCGTCATCATCATCAAAGAAGTTGATCTCATCCATCTCTGTATCAAGCTTTACAGAACGATAACGCTTCATACCTGTACCTGCCGGGATCAGCTTACCGATAATAACGTTCTCTTTTAGACCATTAAGCGGATCTACTTTACTCTTAATAGCTGCATCTGTAAGAACCTTTGTAGTCTCCTGGAAGGATGCTGCTGACATGAAAGAATCTGTAGCAAGTGATGCCTTTGTAATACCAAGCATTACCTGTGAACCTTCTGCCGGCTGTTTGCCTTCTGCGATAAGCTGCTCATTTGTATCTTCAAAATCAAGAACATCAACCAATGTTCCCGGAAGGTAGGATGAATCTCCGTTATCCTCGATTCTGATTTTCTTTAACATCTGACGAACAATGATCTCGATATGCTTATCATTGATATCAACGCCCTGAAGTCTGTATACTCGCTGTACTTCACGAAGCATGTAATCCTGAACAGCACGGATGCCCTTGATCTTCAAGATATCATGTGGATTAACAGAACCTTCTGTTAATTCATCACCGGCTTCCAGAACCTGATCGTCCAGAACCTTGATACGGGAACCATAAGGAATTAAGTATGCCTTTGATTCTCCTGTCTCATCATTTGTGATAACAACTTCTCTCTTCTTCTTATTATCACGAAGCTGAACCTTACCGCCAAACTCTGCAATGATCGCAAGTCCCTTAGGCTTTCTTGCTTCGAATAACTCCTCTACTCTAGGAAGACCCTGTGTAATATCATCACCGGCAACACCACCAGTATGGAATGTTCTCATGGTAAGCTGTGTACCAGGTTCACCGATTGACTGAGCTGCGATGATTCCGGCAGCTTCACCAACCTGTACCGGCTGTCCGGTTGCCATGTTAGCGCCGTAACATTTTGCACATACACCAAGGTGTGACTTACATGTCAGGATCGTTCTGATCTTAAGCTTTGCATCCTGTCTTGTAGTACCTGTTTCCGGATCAAGGAATGGAACACCATTTGCATCTACACCCTGATTTACGATCAGAGCAGCTCTCTTTGGTGATACCATATGGTTTGCCTTAACTAAAAGGTTACCGTCTTTATCGTATACAGATTCTGCAAGGTAACGACCTGTAATTCTCTCCTGGAAAGATTCGATTACTTCTTTGCCCTCCATGAAAGCTTCTACTTCCATACCAGGAATTGCTTTTCCTGCACAACAATCTGTCTCACGAATGATCAGATCCTGTGATACATCAACCAGACGTCTGGTCAGGTATCCTGAATCAGCTGTACGAAGTGCTGTATCGGACAGACCCTTACGGGCACCATGTGCTGAAATGAAGTACTCCAGAACATCAAGGCCTTCACGGAAGTTTGACTTGATTGGAAGTTCGATCGTACGACCGGTTGTATCTGCCATCAGACCACGCATACCAGCCAGCTGTTTGATCTGCTGGTTAGATCCACGGGCACCGGAATCTGCCATCATGAAGATGTTGTTATATTTGTCAAGTCCGTCCAGAAGGGCTTTTGTCAGAACCTTATCGGCTTCTTCCCATACCTTAACAACAGCGAGGTATCTCTCCTCCTCTGTCATAAGACCACGTCTGAACATCTTTGTGATCTTGTCAACCTGTGACTGAGCGTCTGCAAGGATCTGCTTCTTCTCATCCGGCACCTTCATATCTGAAATAGATACTGAGATAGCACCTCTGGTCGAATACTTATAACCAATTGCCTTTACATCATCCAGAACTTCTGCAGTCTTGGTTGCACCATGTGTATTGATACACTTATCAAGGATTGGCTTTAACTGTTTTTTACCAACATGGAAATCAATCTCAAGCTTTAATGCATTGTCTGGATTTGTTCTGTCAACATATCCAAGATCCTGAGGAATGATCTCGTTGAACAGCAGACGACCGAGTGTAGTATCAATGATACCTGTAACCTCTGTTCCATCTTCTGTTGTAACAGTTCTTCTTACCTTTATCTTAGAATGGAGAGTAATCTCCTTGTTCTCGTATGCAAGCAGTGCTTCATTCTTTGACTTGAAGAACTTGCCTTCTCCGATATCGCCATCCTTCTCCATTGTCAGATAATAGATACCAAGAACCATATCCTGTGAAGGAACGGCAACCGGTGCACCATCTGAAGGTTTCAGAAGGTTGTTAGGGGACAGGAGCAGGAATCGACATTCTGCCTGTGCCTCAACTGTAAGTGGAAGGTGAACAGCCATCTGGTCACCATCGAAATCGGCATTGAACGCTGTACATACCAGTGGGTGAAGCTTGATCGCCTTACCTTCTACAAGGATAGGCTCAAATGCTTGGATACCCAGTCTGTGAAGTGTAGGAGCACGGTTTAACATAACCGGATGCTCTTTGATCACATCTTCAAGTACATCCCAAACTTCCGGCTCAAGCTTTTCGACCATCTTCTTAGCAGCTTTAATGTTATTTGCTCTGCCGCTGGCTGTCAGTTCTTTCATAACAAATGGCTTGAATAATTCGATTGCCATTTCCTTTGGAAGACCACACTGATAAATCTTAAGTTCTGGTCCTACTACGATAACGGAACGTCCTGAATAGTCAACACGCTTACCAAGAAGGTTCTGACGGAAACGTCCCTGCTTACCCTTTAACATATCGGACAGAGACTTTAATGCTCTGTTACCAGGACCTGTTACAGGACGGCCTCTTCTACCATTATCGATCAGTGCATCAACAGCTTCCTGAAGCATTCTCTTCTCGTTTCTGACAATGATGTCAGGAGCGTTCAGATCAAGAAGTCTTCTTAAACGGTTATTTCTGTTGATAATTCTTCTATATAAGTCATTCAGATCAGATGTAGCAAATCTGCCACCATCCAGCTGAACCATAGGTCTGATATCCGGTGGGATAACCGGAATAGCATCCATGATCATCCACTCCGGCTTATTCTCAGAATTACGGAACGCTTCGACAACTTCCAGTCTCTTGATGATTCTGGCTCTCTTCTGTCCGCTTGAATTCTTAAGCTCAGCTTTTAATTCTTCGCTCTCTTTATCCAGATCAATCGCTCTTAAGAGCTCCTGAATGGATTCAGCTCCCATTCCTGCACGGAAGGAACCGTATCCGAAGTCTTCTTCAGCTTTTCTGTATTCCTGCTCTGTTAGAACCTGCTTATAAGTAAGCGGTGTGTCCTTTGGATCAAGAACGATATAAGATGCAAAGTATAATACCTTTTCAAGTACTCTTGGAGAGATATCAAGGATCAGTCCCATACGGCTAGGAATACCTTTGAAATACCAGATATGGGATACCGGTGCTGCAAGCTCGATATGACCCATACGCTCTCTACGAACGCTGGCCTTTGTAACCTCTACACCGCACCGATCACAGATAATACCTTTATATCTGATCTTCTTGTATTTACCACAGTGACATTCCCAGTCCTTGCTAGGTCCAAATATTCTCTCGCAGAATAAACCGTCTTTTTCCGGTTTTAATGTTCTGTAGTTGATAGTCTCTGGTTTCTTAACCTCACCATGTGACCATTCTCTGATTTTTTCAGGAGATGCAAGTCCGATTCTAATTGCGTCAAAGCTTAAAGCCTGTTCCTGTTCTGGAGTTTCCATGTTAAATTCTGGCATCTTACAAAATCTCCTTTCTAAAATTCATCATCTGAGTTGCCATCATAGTCGTCATTGTAATCATCCAGATATTCTCCTTCTGATAATGATGTCAGCTCATCATTTTCATCTGTTCCGCTGAAGCCCGCTTCTTCAAACTCACGGCCATTAGCTTCCCGTTTATCATCATCGATCATGCTCTTAACATTCTCGTCATACGCTTCGATCGTCTCACCGAGATCAACCTCTGTCATATCGTCTTTTACAACTCTGACATCAAGACCCAGTGACTGGAATTCCTTCAGCAGTACCTTGAATGACTCAGGGATACCAGGTGTAGGAATGTTCTCACCCTTAATGATCGCTTCATATGTCTTAACACGTCCGATTACATCATCCGACTTCACAGTCAGGATTTCCTGTAATGTATATGATGCACCGTATGCTTCCAGTGCCCAAACTTCCATCTCACCGAAACGCTGTCCACCGAACTGAGCTTTACCACCCAGAGGCTGCTGTGTAACTAATGAGTACGGACCGGTTGAACGTGCATGGATCTTATCATCAACCAGATGATGGAGCTTAAGGTAATGCATGTAACCGATTGTTACAGGGCTGTCAAATTCTTCACCGGTTCTGCCATCACGAAGCTGTACTTTACCGGTTCTGTCAATCGGAACGCCCTTCCATTCTTCTCTGTGATCTCTGTTTTCATAGAGATAATTCATTACTTCTTCTGAAACAGAATCTTTATATTTCTCGTAGAAATCTTCCCACTCAGTATTTGCATAATCATTTGCCATTTCAAGAGTATCCATGATATCAAACTCATCTGCACCATCAAATACAGGAGTTGAAACCTTGAATCCGAGAACCTGTGAAGCAAGACCAAGATGAATTTCAAGAACCTGTCCGATATTCATACGTGAAGGAACGCCCAATGGGTTCAACACGATATCAAGTGGACGGCCATTTGGAAGGAATGGCATATCTTCTACCGGAAGTACACGGGAAATTACACCCTTGTTACCATGACGACCAGCCATCTTATCTCCCACCTGGATCTTTCTCTTCTGAGCAATGTATACTCTGACTGATTTATTAACACCTGGTGAAAGTTCATCACCATTTTCTCTTGTGAAGATCTTGGTATCCATAATGACACCAAATGCTCCATGAGGAACCTTAAGGGAAGTATCTCTTACTTCTCTTGCCTTCTCACCAAAGATGGCACGAAGGAGTCTTTCCTCTGCTGTCAGTTCTGTCTCTCCCTTAGGAGTAACCTTACCAACAAGGATATCTCCGGCACGAACCTCAGCACCGATACGGATGATACCATTCTCATCCAGATCCTTTAATGCATCATTGGACAGACCCGCAAGATCTCTTGTGATCTCTTCCGGTCCGAGCTTGGTATCTCTTGCTTCGCATTCGTACTCTTCAATATGAATAGATGTATATACATCATCTTTTACAAGTCTTTCACTTAAAAGAACAGCATCCTCGTAGTTATAACCTTCCCAGGTCATGAAACCGATCAGAGGATTCTTTCCAAGTGCGATCTCTCCACCGGATGTAGATGGTCCGTCTGCGATAACCTCTCCAGCTTTAACATGCTCGCCCTTGAACACGATAGGTCTCTGGTTCATACAGTTACCCTGATTGCTTCGTGCGAACTTGATAACGTGGTAGATATCCTTTGTTCCGTCTTCATCTGCCTTAATGCAGATTTCCTTACTTGTGGAATATTCAACTACACCGTCTCTCTTTGCAACGATACATACACCTGAGTCAACGGCTGCCTTTGCTTCCATACCAGTACCTACAACGGCTGATTCGGTAAGCATAAGAGGAACTGCCTGACGCTGCATGTTTGATCCCATCAGGGCACGGTTTGCATCATCGTTCTCAAGGAAAGGAATCATGGATGTAGCAACTGAGAATACCATCTTAGGAGAAACGTCCATCAGATCAACTTTTGATTTCGGGAACTCTGTTGTATCCTCTCTGTATCTTCCTGATACGTTGTTATTTACGAAATGACCATCTGCGTCCAGAGGTTCATTCGCCTGTGCAACTCTGTAGTTATCTTCTTCATCTGCTGTCAGATAAATAACTTCATCTGTAACTACAGGGTTTGCAGGATCTGATTTATCCAGTTTTCTGTATGGTGCTTCTACAAAACCATACTCATTGATTCTTGCATAAGTAGCCAGAGAGTTGATCAGACCGATGTTAGGACCTTCAGGGGTCTCGATAGGACACATTCTGCCATAATGGGTATAATGTACATCTCGAACCTCAAATCCGGCTCTGTCTCGTGACAGACCACCAGGACCAAGGGCTGATAATCTTCTCTTATGAGTCAACTCAGACAATGGGTTGTTCTGATCCATGAACTGTGACAGCTGGGAACTTCCGAAGAATTCCTTAACTGCAGCTGTTACAGGCTTAATGTTGATCAGAGACTGTGGAGTGATCGTCTCTACATCCTGAGTTGTCATTCTCTCTCTTACAACTCTTTCCAGTCTGGAAAGACCGATTCTATACTGATTCTGAAGAAGTTCGCCGACTGCACGGATACGTCTGTTTCCAAGGTGATCGATATCATCCTTTGTTCCAATACCATACTCAAGGTGAATGTTATAGTTGATCGAAGCGATAATGTCTTCTTTTGTTATATGTTTTGGAACAAGGTCAGATGCATCTCTTGCGATAGCTGCCTTTAATTCTTCTTCGTCTGAATATTCATTTAAAAGGGTTTCAAGAACAGGATAGTATACACCCTCATGGATACCAACTTCAGCAGGATCAAATCCAACATACTTGGACAGATCTACTACCATATTTGAAAGTACCTTTACGTTACGCTCTTCTGTCTGGATCATAACATATGGTACAGCAGCATCCTGGATATCTTTTGCCTGTGCTCTTGTAAGTGTCGTGCCTGCTTCTGCGATCACTTCACCGGTTGCCGGATCGATCGCATCTTCTGCCAGTATCTGACCTGTGATTCTGTTCTGGAATGCCAGTTTCTTGTTGAACTTATAACGACCAACCTTTGCAAGATCGTAACGTCTTGGATCAAAGAACATAGCATTGATCAGGTTCTCAGCACTCTCTACTGCAAGAGGCTCGCCCGGTCTTATTTTTTTGTACAGCTCAAGAAGACCATCCTGATATGTCTCAGAAGGATCTTTTTCAATACTTGCCAGAATCTTTGGTTCTTCACCAAACAGATCGATAATCTCTGCATTTGTTCCGATTCCCAGTGAACGGATAAGTACAGTGATAGGTACCTTTCTGGTTCTATCTACTCGAACATAAAAAACATCATTCGAATCTGTTTCGTACTCTAACCATGCACCACGGTTTGGAATAACTGTACAGGAATACAGCTTCTTACCAATCTTATCGTGCGCAATATCATAGTAGATACCAGGCGAACGCACCAACTGGCTTACGATAACTCGCTCTGCACCGTTGATCACAAATGTACCGGTTTCGGTCATAAGAGGAAGATCACCCATGAAAATTTCATGTTCCGACATTTCCTTTGCGTCATTTGCATGGAGTCTTACTTTCACTTTAAGTGGTGCAGCATATGTTGCATCTCTTTCCTTGCACTCTTCGATTGAGTACTTCACATCATCTCTACATAACTGGAAATCTACAAACTCAAGACTAAGCTGTCCTGTATAGTCAGTAATAGGAGAAATATCTTTAAATGCCTCCTTCAGACCATCGGTAAGGAACCACTGGTATGAGTTTTTCTGAACTTCGATAAAGTTAGGCATCTCCAGTACATCTTTCTGTCTGGAATAACTCATTCGGATACCTTTACCAGATTGAACAGGACTAATTCTGTTTTTTTCCATCGACACATTCACCCCTTGGAATTTATTTTTAAGCGTATATTCTGTTGAAATGCATACATTTAACTGAAATATATTAGCCGTGTCATTATATGTCTGGTTTGAACGCAAACCAACCCATAGTATAGACATCCTACACTGTATCATATTTTCAAGGTTCATGTCAAGAAATATTTGGATTTTTTTATAAAAGAAATGTATATGAACTTTTATTCATATTTATATGCCCCACTGCATTCTTTCGAAACAGCCTGCAGTGATATTTTTAATAGAATATATATAACTGACTGTATCTCATCGATACTTATATCTGTGATTAGAATCTTAAAATCGTATCTTCGGGCGAACCCGTTCTTATCGATAAAAAATGATCAGTCCGCCAGAACTTTGACAAAAACGACCTGGCAGGCATTCTCCCACCAGGTCGAAAGATATTGATAAATACAAGGAATAAAATTACTTTAATGTAACCTTAGCGCCTTCAGCCTCTAACTTAGTCTTAGCTTCCTCAGCCTCTTCCTTTGTAGCTCCCTCTTTGATAACCTTTGGAGCGCCATCAACAGCATCCTTAGCTTCCTTTAAGCCAAGACCTGTGATCTCACGAACAACCTTGATAACCTTAACCTTGTTAGGACCAACTTCTGTAAGTTCGATGTCGAATGAATCCTTCTCTTCTGCTGCTGGAGCGTCTCCGCCTGCTGCTGCTACAACAACACCCGCTGCTGCTGATACACCGAATTCTTCCTCACATGCTTTAACTAAGTCATTTAATTCTAATACTGATAAACCTTTGATTACTTCAATAATTTCCTGAGTTGTCATTATTATTTCCTCCATTAATATAATATAGTTTAATAATTGTTGCTTCTATTAATAAATAGAAGCTGATGTGCCCGTATGCACAAATAATTAAGCTTCCTTCTGTTCTGCAATCTGCTTGATAACACGAGCGAAGTTTGCAATAGGTGACTGGATACTTCCAAGGAATTTGGAAATAAGTACTTCTCTTGAAGGAATGTTTGCAATAACTGCGATACCTGCTGCATCGTAGAATGTACCTTCTACCACACCACCCTTAAGTTCAAGTGCTGGAGCAGTCTTTGCGAAGTTAGCCAGAATTCTGGCTGCTGCTGTAGCATCTGTCTTACAGATAGCTAATCCGGTAGGTCCCTCGAGACATGGCTTCAGTCCCTCGAACTCTGTGCCTTCAATAGCGAAGTTGATCATGGTGTTCTTATATACCTTGTAAACAACTCCAGCTTCTCTTAACTGCTTACGAAGCTGTGTGTCCTGCTCAACAGTAAGTCCACGGTAGTCAACTACAACTGCTGTCTGAGCACCATCTAAGTTAGCTTTGATTTCTTCAACTACTGGCTTCTTAATCTCTACCTTTGCCATAATGCGCCTCCTTGTTTTACTAATGACTGCACATAGTTAACAGAAAGCATCTTCTGCTAAAATAAGAAAAGCTCTCTGTCGAAAAGACAGAGAGCATATAGTTAAAATAATATTAACGATATATTCCTCGGTAGGCGTTTTAAAACTTATGCCATCCGGCACCTACTGTCTTCGGCAGTTCATCGAGAGACACTTTACCACAACACAGGGAATATGTCAATATGTTTTTTCAGTTTTCTGACAAATCTTATTCTTCCCATTTCTTTACAAGGATGCTGGCATTGTGTCCGCCAAATCCAAGGGAATTGCTCAATGCATATGTAATATCTTTATGAACACCTTCACCCTTTGTATAGTTCAGGTCGATCTCGCCTTCTGTCTCGCGAAGACCAACCGTTGGATGAATGTATCCGTCTTCGATAGATTTTACACATGTAATAAATTCAACTGCACCGGCCGCACCAAATAAATGACCGATCATGGATTTTGTAGAATTGATATTTACATTATATGCATCCTTGCCAAATGCTTTCTTGATGGCTCTCGTCTCATAGAGATCGTTGTGGTGGGTACTTGTTCCGTGTGCATTGATATAATCAATATCTGCCGGTGTAATGCCTGCCTCGTTGATCGCAAGTGTCATGGCTCTTGCTGCACCCTCTCCATCCTCTGCAGGAGATGTAATATGGAATGCATCACAGGTTGAACCATAACCAACAACTTCCGCAAGGATTTTAGCTCCTCTTGCCTGTGCATGCTCGAGAGATTCCAGAACTACGACTCCGGCACCTTCACCGATAACAAATCCGCATCTGTCTTTGTCAAATGGGATAGAAGCACGATCTGCTTCTGTTGCACTTGAAAGTGCTGTCATGGAGATAAATCCTGAAACATTTGTCTCACAGATTGGTGATTCCGCACCTCCGGCTACCATCACATCTGCATCTCCGACCTGAATATAACGATATGCCTCGCCGATGCTGTTTGTTCCTGTCGCACAGGCTGTTACCACATCTGTACATTTACCCTTTAAACCATATGCAATTGCTACATTTCCGGCTGCCATATTCGAGATCATCATAGGAACCATCATTACGCTGACACGGTTTGCCTTGCCATTCATAACCTTAGCATGTTCCTTTTCGATCGTAGCTACACCGCCAAGTCCGTTACCGATACAGGTTCCGAATCTTGTCAGGTCTTCTTTCTCAAGATCAATACCTGCATTTCTGATTGCCTCGCCTGTAGCTGCAACTGCATACTGGCAGAACGGTTCCATTCTTCTGGCTGATTTTGGATCCATATACTGCTTTGGATCAAAGTTTTTTACTTCTGCACCCATTTTGCATTTATATTCTGATACATCAAATTTTGTGATCTCGCCAATACCTACTTTATTCTTCTTAATTCCATCCCAGAATTCTTCTACGTTATTTCCAATCGGGGTTACAGCACCCATTCCTGTTACAACTACTCTCTTCATCTCGTTTTCCTTTCAAAAGACAATCTATTCATTTGGTACATGTAAACATGTATCATCGCAATGCTCATTGTACCATTTCACCTGTCGGTTCAATGTTTGTTTCGCATTATGTCGGTACATATAAATATGTCCCGTCGCAATGCTCATTGTACCATCTAGTTTTTAAAACCGCAAGTGTTAGTCTGTTTCTCTTTCAAGATGTCCATCATCTCCGCGATCATCTCCTCATCCTGAAGCCGGAACAGGATCTCCACTCGTCTGGATGCTTCCATATCGACAGACCCATCCTCTTTATAGATCGGATTGCTGTAAGATTTACCATTTGCAGTCAGTACATTTCGAAGCTGTTCCATATCTTCTGAACTGATGATCCCATTGCTCTCTGTAAGACAATATGTTGCAACAGAAAAAGCTCTCTGCTGGGAAAGCTCCAGATTATAGATATAAGAACCATTCGTATCTGTATGTCCTTCTATAATGATCTCTGATACATAATCGCGATATTTTTCATCCAGCAGCACATTACAGTATTTGGGAAGAAATTCTTTTAAAAATGTCTTTCCTTCTTCTTTCAGGTCGCTGTCCGCCACATCAAACAAAACGCTTGCGTCAAATGTGATCGCACCCGTTTTCTCATCTACCTTGACATTCAACGAGCTGTCTGCAAACTCATCCCGAAGTGCAGCTACCAGATCACTTCGGATTCCTGCGATACGATCCAGTTCCTCCTGCTGGTCTTTTAATAGCTGTTCCTGCTCTTTGATGATCTCCTGCTGCTTGTCAAGCTCTGCCTGCCTGCTCTCATACTGGCTCTTCGACTGCATCAACGTAAAGGAAATGATCAGAATAAAGATCAGAAGGAGTGCAGCCATCATAGAATTCATCCAGCTTGTGATATGCCTGTTCCAGAACTGTCTTAAAGATCAGGTTAAATGTCAGGGAAAAGATCATACCATAGATAGATGTATGGAACGCCACCTTGATACCATCCATCAGAGGTCCTATACTGTTCGTGATCTCCTCGGCCGAACCGGTGTTAAATGCCTGAAGTCCGATCGACAGACCGATAAAGGTACCAAGGATACCAAGTCCTGTCATGGCTCCAGGAACCAGACTCAGACGGCCTTTTTCAACCGCATCATCAATCAGTTGGTAATTGATAAAATCTTCGATATCGCAGGCATATTTTCCTTCTTCATCCTGCTCCAGACGTTTCATTTCTTCAACATAATCTACATAGGCATTTCTCAGATGTTCCTCATTAAAGATACCATACCGGGTCTCGGTACGATACAGATCCCAAAGAAGCTTCTTTTCTTTTGCGTAGTCGCCCTTGATATAGCTGATAGCTATATGAAAATCTTCCCCCATCCGGTCGATATGCTTCAGATGCTTATATGCATAGACAAATATTGCTCCCACGATTCCAAACATACAGACACTGATCAGCACATTTGCCAGATCCAGACTGTCATTTGTCACATTCAGTAGAATACAGATGCCGAGCATCACCACATAGACAACAGGCAGCCACTTCTTGTTCAGCTCCACCTTCATGTTCTGCTTCTTGCGAAATGCTCTTGCCGCGCGTTCATTCTGCGGCCGGATAGTTTTCAACCGGTTTCGTTTGTTCATTTTCTCGTTTCCTCTCGTATAATCTCATTCAGCCTTTTCATGTGTATCTGTCAAAGCTTTTCCCCATTGCGTCTATTGTAGCATTGATCTGTATTTTTTGCCATCACAATGCGTAAAAAAACGGCACCAGATACAAATAAATCCTATTATCTGTACCTGATGCCTTATTCTAAATATAACATCATTCATCTGATGCCTTATGCTCTAACTGTCCATCTGACGCTATAAATTCTGACCGCCATCTGACACCGACCGGCTGTAACGCCTGTATTTTCATTTTACCAGCCGCTTACAGAAGGTGCCGAATATATAACCTTTGCGCCTTTTCCGTTCTTTTTCACAAGAACCAGTTTGCTATAACCCTTTTTATCATATTTCTTATACACGATATAGTCGCCCTGTAACGTATAATACGAAACCGTTGAAGTGCCGGTCGCATTCTTATCTTTCAGCACATTATAAATCTCGGTTTTCCTGCCTTTTGAAGTCGTATAATCTATCGCCTGTGGAAAATATAAACTACCTACTATCTTGCCCCTGGAGGTCAGAGAACCCTTGGAGGTCTTGATCGGAGTTCTTCCATCACGCTCTGTATTCAATACAACAGATTTTGCTTTCTTTTTATTCTTTCCGGTAAGTGACATGGAATATGTACCGACCGTCTTATCATACTCTACATCACTGGTCTTAACATGCTGTGTCTTTGTATAGTAGATCTTTTTGCCGGCAAATACAAAATTACGGCCTCTTGCAAGCTTTGTTTTTTTGCCGGTCTTAATGGACACACGTACGATATACTCATCCGATCCATCAGAACCGCCATAATTGTCATAAACTGCATACAGATAATTTCCCTTTTTCCTTAAGCTGCCAAATCCTTTTCCACTTGCCTTGGCAATGGTTTTTGTCTTCTTCGTTTTGATATCGTAGCAGAAAATCCTTCCGGTCTCTGTGATCGAATAGTAAACCTTATTACCGCTGATCACAACGGAACAGCCGCCACCACCAATATTGTTATCCTGTGTCTGATATGTCTTTGCATCTGCCTGATTCGGGTAAATTAAGCATCCGATCAGGACTGCAAGCATACTGAATAAAATTGCATGTGATTTTAAAAATTGTTTCATAGTTCATTCATCTCCTTAATTATTTGATTAAATATTCTGCCCCTATATTCTTCGCTTCTTCATGTCCGGCACGGAGCTAGTCTCTGATGACCTTATCCAGACAGCCATGTGCTTCGCATGAATTTCTTGCCTTTCTTCCCTGCGCATCGATATATACGATATTGCCATCGGCATCTTTGTATGCCAGAGACTCATGTGCTCCTGCGCTTGGATTGGTACTGGCATCTCCGATCGTAAGCCATACGCCTTCACCATCTGCAACAGTATCTGTTGCTTTATCATACAGGTAATTCAGTCCCAGATCCTCCTCTGCCGCAGCACAGACAATATCTATAGCCACACAGGTTATGATACCGCCACGCAATGCCATCGCGCGGTTTAAAACCGGCATATTGAACATATTATAATAAAGCGCAATACCATCGACTGAGAATCCATCCCACAGAGTCGGATTTACATCTTTTTGAGTACATTGATATCCCGGATAATGTGCTGTCGTTGAAATATAATCCGCAAGAGTTTTCAGCTTATCATAATTCGACATATCATCCGTCCACAGCTTTGCCTCTACATTTCTCCGAACCTTTGTATACAATTCTGTATCAAGAAGACTTCCATCTTCATCATATGGCTTCGGAGCAACATACATGGTGTCATATAAAACGCCATCCCTGTAAGCATCCAGTCTGCACACGCGCACACCTGCACCGGCTGTTACAGTAAGCTTGCACTGTGACATTGCCTTGCCGGAAAATTCTATTTTTCCACTTGTAGTCGAAGTCGTAACGGATGTTGTCTCTCCATATACCCCCTTCAGATTATAGGTTTCTACTTTTATTTCCGGTTCTGAAGTATTCCAGCCTGCCTGATCCATAAGATTACTATATTCTTTTGGCGTAGCATCCGATACCTTATAGGTTATATGCTCCTCTAACCACGCAGCATTACCTTCACATGTAAACCATTCACAAAAAGAACCTTTACCATTCGTTACGGTTGTATCTTCAACCTCTTTCTTCATGGTTTCCCCGTACTTATAACCGGACAGATCAAATCCGCCAAGTGGATCTTCGTTATTGTATATTCTCACTTTTCCCAAAGCAATCCACGTCTCTTTATAATGCTCTGTCTCAGGGAATATAATACACAGTCTGGTATATCCGACACTCGTACATACCACATTTCCGTCCTCGTTCTTTTTGGTATATCTTTCTGTATAATCGATATATTCTCCCCGATTACCATAAGTATAATATTCCTTTATTTCTCCTGCACATTCCGGCTGTTTGGAATAATGAACCTTTATTTCATCTCCCAGTTCATATTCCATTTTTTCCAGCTCTACTGTACCATCCCACTCTTTTTTTTGATTCTCGGACTCCTGTCCGCCGTTTCCTGCATCCTGCTGTCCGCCGGAATTTGAGTTCTCAGTAGTGCCTGGGTTCCCGGTGGTATCTGTATCCTTAGTTGCACCCGTGTTTCCAGTGGTGTCTGTATCCTTGGTGGTGCCTGTGTTCTCAGTGGCATCTGTTACATCCGTGGTGTTCTCAGACTTGTTGCTATCACCAGCATTCTTCTGACCGGAGTCCTTCTTTGTCGTCTTCTTTTTCACTTTAACAGACTTCACTTTACTCCATGCGCTGTGATATTTTTTCTTCTTTACAGTCCTGTACACACGAACCCTGACATAATACTTTTTGCCCTGCTTCAGCTTCTTGAATGTAACAGTCTTTTTCCCGGCACTGACTTTCTGGCTTTTTACGCCTTTCTTAAACTTCTTGTCTGTGCTGATCTGAATCTGATAGCTGCTCGCCTTGTTCTGTTTCTTAAACGTTACTGTCGCCTGTCCTGCTGACTTGGATTTTACCGACGTAATAGATGTCTTCGAAACCTTAACCTTACTGCCGGTTTTTGCTTCTGATGTAAATGAACAATTCACACACAGCAAGGCTGCTACCATGCACCAGACAATGATCTGCTTCAATCTATTCTTCATGTATTATCTCACCTTTTTTACTTTTACACCCTTCTTCACATAGTAAACATGATTTCTATAGGTGACATTTCCGGTATAAGACTTCTTCCATACGCCGTTCTTGACATAGTATTCCTGTCTGCCATTCTTGATGAATGCTGTCTGTGTAGTCTTCAGACCTTTCTTAACGTAATAAGTTGCCTTACCGACTTTTACAAATCCGGTCTTGGTGTTCTTTGCGCCTTTATTCAGATAATAGGTCTTCTTACCAACCTTTACGAATTCATTCTTTGTACTACAGACACCTTTCTTTACATAGTAGTACTTCTTGCCGTTCTTCACGAATCCGGTCTTTTTATTCTGCACTACGCCCTTCTTGATGTAATATGTCTTCTTGCCAACTTTGATGAATCCGCTTCTGCCTGACTGGATCAGACCTTTCTTTACATAGTAATATTTTCCGTCAGATCCCTTTACAATGCCATTACTTGTAAGGGATACCTTCGGTTTTGAGATCTTATAAGAACCACCATTGATGCTTCTTGCCATCTTATCGAATACTTTATAAATATTCTGATTATTTTTCATAGCTGCAGGATTCTTACCCTTACTGATCACCTTCTGAGCTGCAACGGTATTATTTGGAAGGTCGCCCAGAGAACTCATTACAGAAGGATCGCAGCATAAAGCTTTTAGGAACTGCACTGCTGCTTCATCCTGCTTGCCACTCTTAATTGCGTAGTATGTACCACCCCAGTTATAGGCAAATGGTCCCTGACAGGCAGCCATCGGCTTGTCAAATGTCATGCTATACTGTCCCCAGGTGCCGGAGAACCAGCCAAATACCTTACCGGATGTCATATCAGCCACCCAAGCACTGGTCCACATCGAGCTTCCTGTATCATATCCATTTCTACGGGTCGACTTCGCAATCTTTTCCACAGTCTTCTTATCTGCTTCAGATAACATAAATACCTTGCTATTATCCTCGTAAGAATACGATGTATCCCCTATCATGTTATTGAGAATACCCTCACAACCACTCATTGTATTTTTTGATGCTCCGGAGGTCATATAGTAACCGGCCTCTTTCATCTTTGCAGCAACAGACAGATAGCCATCAGCTGTTCCGATCATCTTCTGAACCTTTTCAGGATCTGAAGTTCCAAGAACCTTCTGTGCAATATCCGGATCAAACATAAATGCTCCCGGTGTTGCTTCCGGTGTCATCGCTACAAGCTTGCCCTTATAGGTTCCTGCTTTTCTGGTATATGGATAAGACCGGCTGTAAGCATCTGTAAGTCCAAGCTTGTCCAGATCTGTAAATACTCCTGTAGATAAAAGTACATCCAGCTTTGATGAATCCATCAAAACGATAAACGTAGCTTCTGGATTGTTTGCAAGCTTCTGCTGTACTAATGCATAATATTCAGCTGATCCTCCGCCAACTTCATATTTGATCACTTCAATATTCTTTGTATAAGACGGATATTTCTTATTAACCGCCTTTATCACCTGTTCCGCCTGACTATCCCATGTCAGAATATAGACCTTATTTGTCTTTAATTTGCTCTCTTTGGCTGTACTGTTTACACATACAGTAAAGGAAACTGTTCTTGAATTACCCGTTTCATCAGAAATCACACAGTGATAATCCTCAGTCTTCAGCTTTTTTGTTTTGTTTACCGGTGCTGTACAGGTATAAGATGCTTTATGGCCTAATTGTCCTGCATCTCCTCCGTATGACTGTCCTTTATACCATGTATATGTAAGCTTCCCCTGATTACTGCTTGCGGATACCTTAAGTGTTACTTTCTCTCCTGAGTTCGCGATCACCGTATTATTACCAACTGCTTTAGCTGTTATATTTGAAGAATTTACATAAATATAAAATTCGCAAAATCTTCCATCTGTACTATTCTTGTCGGATATAGATACAGAAACAAACTGGGATTTTGTAACATTTCTCAATGTATATGACAATCCATCTGCACTGACAGTTCCACCATCTGCAAGCCAGTTACAACTACCCACCTCAAAACCTGCCGGTAGATTTAACTTACTGAGATTTATTGATAAGGTGACATCTCCTCCGGATTCTACCGACACCGTCTCCTCGTAATCAATACTTCCCGCCTCTGCCGGAAACTTTAGTCCCGGCAGCCATATGAGTGCAGCTATAGCGATGCACATAAATGCCAGTAGTTTCTTCATTTTTTTCATAATCATCTCTCCTTTGCTTTTAATATTGTGATATATTACTCATTATAATTTACACTATAGCTATACAGATCTTTGATCTTCTTACCTTTATTATTAAGAAGCTGAAAGGTGATTTTACGTTCACCCAGTTTCTTCTTTGCTTTATTCTTTCTTAACAGGATATAGTCTCCAAGCACAATATACCTTCTTTCCTCGCTTGAGCTGAAATTAATGGTCTTTTCTTCTCCTGTCGCAATATTCTTTTTGTTTAACCGGTCAAGAGTTCCCATTGAGTCATATTCATATCCCTTATACTGTGCTTTCTCACCGTCAATTACACAGCCGGATGTGCTGACCTTAACCTTCATATATGTTTTCGGCAGATTCTTGATCTTTGTCTTTTTCCCTTTTTTGTTTATTTTGTAGAAAACATCATTGTTATAGACATACACCGCATCTCTATAAACAATCATGCGGCTGTCCTTTACATTTCGACACACTTTCGTAAGCGCTTTTTGATTGATTACTTTTTTATGAGAGCCATCCAGATTCATAGATGCAAAATAATAATTATAGTTTGAAGTGCCATTTGAATATGCATAATATATCTTATTCTTATAAATGGAAAACTCAAAACCCGGCTTCGGCAAAACACTGCTTGATGAACGCTCAAAAAATAATTTTTTCACCTTTCCGTTTTTCACATTTACGCGAATAATGCCATAACACATAAGATCATCCATTAAACCACAATAAAGATATCCTTTATAGTAAAACATGTTGCTGATATTGGCATAATTCTTATAGAAATAATGTGTATTCTTATTTCTTACCTGCTTTGGCAGCTTTGCTAACTTCTTATTTGTCTTTTTCTTGATATCATAGCAAAAGATATAACCCGTTCTTTCACTTGAATAATAAATCTTATTGCCTACCTGTACCGCAGCATAAGATGTATCATGCAATCGATGACATCCTATCACTGTCTGGGAATCATCCGCCGCTGATAATGATGCTGCCTCCGTCTTTAATACCGGTGCCGTAGGTATGATACCGCTGATACCCAGCATCACGGCTAATACAAGACACATGATGCGTTCTTTCATCTTATTCTTTTTCATCCATCTCTCTCCTTTTCTCTTATACACTATGCCTTCTATCGGTTACATTGCTTTTTCTTATACTTATGTAAACCTCATTAATGTCTGTAAAAAAGCACAAACATTATAAAAAAAAAAAACGGATGTCAATAGTCTACAAAAATATTCTTGCTTTTTAGAT
>DJPV01000087.1:0-29819 GCA_002437435.1 Lachnospiraceae bacterium UBA6403
CAAATATGTTGTTCCCATCGAGATAACTTCCGGGTCAACGGTCTGTGATGAAATGTATGCTTTCACTCCAAAGATACCAAATAACAGACATACCACATAAATAATTCCACCAAGGAATAAGCTGTTGCCTGCAACTCTTGCTGCTTTTTTTGTATCTCTCTGTCCAAGTGTCATGGCAAGAAGTGCATTTGTTCCTACACCTGTTCCGATTCCTACAGCCACCATAAGCATCTGAACCGGGAATACCAGTGTGAGTGCATTTAATGCTGCTTCGCTCCCCACCTTCATATTGCCTACAAATGCACTGTCCACGATATTATAGACCGCCTGCAATGCCATCGATAAGATCATCGGTATTCCCATCTGAGCCATCAGCTTATTTACCGGCATCTCCCTCATCTTATTACTTTCCGCCATCTTAATTTAATCCTCCTATCTCACAAAAAAGTGCGCACTTATCTTATAAGTTGGTCTTACGCTGATAAGCTACACACTTTCTAATGGCAATATATAATTAAAAAAACGAGCAGCAAAACTGGATTTACGCATGTTTGCTACTCGTTCAAGACGTTATTATATTTCTCATTTTCGAAAAAGTCAAACGGAAAATTGAGATGGCTTTAACCCGACCAAAAACCGAATTCAATATTTCGGCTGGCAATCTCCTGAAATCTTGGTAAAGTAAAGTCTATCTTCCCATATCCTTTATCAATTAATATATCTTATGATATCCATGAGTGCCATATGAATCCAACTCCTTATCTTCTCTTATCCCGGGCAAATAATGATCCGGTGTTTTTTCTGTTACACTCATAGCTTACATTGAAATATCACACGAAAAAAGTACGCACTTTTTTATTACATAGTCACCTTTTCGTAACCACTTACTTTGTTAAAAAAGATCCAGCATATTATCCAGATAAACAGCCTCCCGCACATGCAGCTGATATTCCGTTTTTGTCATATAATAAAGCAAAAATTCCAGGATCAATGCGCTGCCAAGGCTTCGCCCTTCGATCTTAAAATGGGAAAATCCCATCGGCAGATACGTTTCTTTTATATCTTTGATTCCGATAAATCCCGGATTTGTCATTGCCTTTGAAAAACGATAACCATCCATGACATCTGAAGCCGTGCAATCATGTTCCGGGCAATCCTCTCCAAGATTCTTGCGACTGACCGTTTCATAACATTTGCGTCTGTCCTTACACCCAAAGGAACAACATTCATTACACAGGAATTCCACTTTATCCCTCTGTGGCTGCGTCAGTGTTGTCCATTTGTCAAATGCCTTATTCAGCCGGAAATCCGGCACAACATAACGGAAATCTTCCCGATCTGTCTCCTTTACCAACTCCTCAAAATCTGTCAGAACCTTTGTAGTCGATGATACAAAATAAAAACCCGGATACTGCTCTTTTAAGTAATCTAACAACAGATCCGAATGGACGATGACCCCATTTTCAGGCTTCCCATTCTTCTCAAATAATCTGCAAAGATCATTACATCTCTTATCCGACAGATGCTCCTTACCAAGCAGCGAATTGCTGAAGGTCAGGCGTGCTGAGATTCCATATTCGTCCATCAATTCCCGGACATCCTCCGGCTCACAATCCCCATATCCAACACGTCCGCCACCCCACAGACAGTCCATCGGAGCACCGTAGATCGAACCGATCTCACACCAGTCATAGAAATATTCTCTGTGCTCCCGGAACAATGGCAGGAATACACGATACAACTCATAGAATTCGAACAATCCCGGTAAATGATAATATGCTGTTTTAGTTTCAGATCGTTTGTCGCTCATGTCTATCTTATCTCTTGACCTCTTAACAGTATTCTTTCACATATTCTGCAAAATACGGCAATACAAGGGAAATATATCCCTGTCTTGAATCTAATATTTCGTCTGTTTTATCGGTATGTATATATATGTTTTCAGGTGTTTTATTAAATGTCGTTGTAAATGGATTCTGCATATATTACCTCATTTTATACTTTTTTACAAGATAATTATTATAAGGTAAGAATGCTGATAATCCCCGGATCCTTAATGTGATCGTTATATAAGAAAAATCAACCCTGCAAACATGATCGCCCCGATTACATTTGCTTTTGCCGGAAGCTTTGTTGGCAGGATCACGATTGCAAGTGGCAGCAGATTAAATATACATGCCCACGCCGGAAGTGAAGTTTTTCCTGTCACAACTGCAATAAAAAATGCTGCTGCAAATACCAGCATTCCCAGATACCCCAGATACATTGTATAACAGGTTGTCTTAAAGAAATCCCACACTGCATGCAATGCTTCTTCTGTCAGGTTTAATTTTACATAAAACCATTCAACCAGGCAGCAAAACAGATGATGCAATGCAAGATTGATAAACATGACAAGTGTTGCTATAAGCATGATCAGATAATACGTCTCTGAATACTGCCGCATCCAATCACAAAGAGCTATATATCCGAATATCTCAAGCGTCATTGCGCATACACCTAACAACATCGCAGCCGACAGATTCTTCAATGGCATTCCCCGAAAGGCAGCCTTTGATTTTTCATAATCCTTAAAATTTGTCAGATCAACTTTTCCATTTGGTGCATATGTCAGAAATCCATCCGAAATCCCACATAATATATGCCCGATCAATGCCATCACCATAAATATTTTCCATTGTAACATAATACCAATTCTCCTTTATAAAAAATATGCTAATATAGTTAGCCGTTGCTAACTTATATTAGCATATTTTCCATCAACCATGCAAATGCTTTCGCCGTCCGGATTCCCGGATCTTTAAAATGATTTCCCGGATTCCATTCCAGTATGCTGTCAATCTTCTGCTCCTGCAGCCATTCATACAATTCCCGGATGCAATCGCCCACCGCAGCCATGACCTGATTCTTCGTTTTTTCTTCCCGATCACCAAGGCTCAGATAAACAGCCGGGCTTGCAATCCCATATTCTTTCACATACGAGAGAAATCCCGGAAACCAAACCGATGGGGACGCTGCCGCTATACCGGCAAATCTGCCCGTCTGGCAGGATGACCAAAGTGCAAACAGTCCCGCAAGGGAATATCCACCAAGATAATAGGTCTTACTTTCATCCTTGCACAATTCCAATATCTGCGCCAGTAACACCGATGCGCCCTCACCAAAATCTTCATTTCCAAATACAGCAGATGCTCTCCAAGGAGACAGATCCTGATTCCAGCTATCCACTTTAACTGCTATCATCTGAAATTCCAGTGAAGTCCGCTTCCTTATCTCTGAAACTTCATTCTTTATATCATGCACATCATGATCTCCCACCGGCTGGATCAATACAATATTTGCTTCCGGATCACCATATTTATATACAACCATCTTTTTTCTCCAAGTTTAAGTATATTATTATAATATCTGAAACACCACCACTCCGCAAACACATAATATACTTCCCGCCAGATTTAATGCGGAACGCTTTTCTCTGCGGATCAAGCCTATCGTAAAAAGTGATACAAGGATCATCGGCTGGATAAATGAGTAATTAACCAAACTGATCGCGATGATCGCATTTTCTAACAGCATTCCGATTGTATTTGGAATACGGGAGATGATCACTTTGACAGAATATTTCCTTTTCTCCTGAAATACCCTTTTAAAAGATGTTTTCGGAAGCATCAGAACCGCTATAATGACCATTGCCGGGAAAAGCTGCATGGTCGAAGAAATATACGGTGAAAACCCCTTAATAACCAGTCCATATCCATACTTGGATGCCAGATATAATATCAACGGTATCACGATCTTCTTATATTGTACATTCGTCTCTTTTGCAGAACTGGCAATAAAGACCAGTCCTAACACAGTGACTGAGATGCACAGCAGTTTTGATACTTTAAGTGCCGCTCCGAATAAAACATCTGTAAAATAAGACGCGAAAAGCGTGATCCCAAGCCATGCCTTTAATTCAAATGCCGACAACTGCTTTAACACACAGGCACTCATCTGGAATTCCAAAATCTTACACAAAGCAACCAGCGCGATCGCAGCAAATGACTGCCAGCTTACTGTAACCCGGATATCCTGGAACGGAAGACTGATCGCCAGAAATACAGACATGGACAAACACATCAGAAATGTAAATTCATTTGCTGAAAATTTGGCTTCCGAAACCGCATACTTATCTGTCAGTGATGTAATTGTATAACAGCCTGTTACGGCAAGCATCAAAATAAATGCACTCATGATCATTCTCCACTCAATTCTCTGTAATATTTCTGCAAGACATAAAATGCAGGCTTTTTATAAGTCTTTGTCTCATCCAGCAGCCCCTTCCGGTTATAATAGTTTTGAAGATAACTTGTTCTTCTCGGGCATCTGAAATCGTACAATATCCAAGGTGTCATTCCTTTTATATAAGGAATATTTCTAAGCACATTTATCTGTTTTCTGTATATCTCCGCCTGACATTCTTCTGTACCTTTGTCATCAATGGTACCGTGATGTCCGCGCATTGCATCTGCTCCAAATTCTGTTATTATCACAGGCTTATCGGGATCACTGTTTTCCATAAGCTGCGGTAACTTCCGAAAATCCGGTGTATACCAGCCACAATATTCATTGATGCCTATAATATCCAGATACCTGATCAGCCGGTCAGCGATCACATTTTTATCGCTGTCTACCAGACAGGCCGCAGAGATCAATCTGTAAGGATCCATTTTCTTTGCACAGATTGCCAGTGAACTCATAAACTGTAACCGTTCATCGGTATCTGCATTTTCATTTCCAACGGACCAGACGATCACACTTGCCCTGTTCTGATCTCTTGTTATCATTTCTTTTAATTGATTTTCCGCATCTTGATACGTTTTCTCCCTGTCAAATTTGATTGCCCAGTAAACAGGAATCTCCTCCCATAACAGAATACCCATCTGATCCGCAAGCTTTGCCATGTTTTCATGATGTGGGTAATGCGCAACCCTCATAAAATTACAGCCCAGTTCTTTTGCAAGCCTTATATTTTCTTTTCTCTCATCATCCGTCAGAGCCTTACCATTTGAAACACTATCCTCATGGCAGCTGATTCCACGCAGGAACAGTTCTTTTCCATTTAGAAAAATCTTTCTGTCTTCTACCCGTATCTCCCGGAAGCCGATATCATCACTTACTGTATCCCCAAAGCAGGTCAAAGAAACATGATACAGCTTTGGATCCTCCGGACTCCATAATCTCGGACTCGCTGTTATCTCCACATCAGCAATGCCATCCGTTATCTGTATTTTTGAGTTCAGGTTCAATTCATCAATATGAAGAACACCTTCACCACTGACCTTTTCAGACATTTGCACCTTAACAAAGATGCGTCCGAATCCGGAACCCGGAGCCAACCCAACTGCAAAGTTTTTGATATATAATTCCGGCAGACGGATCAATTCAATATCCCGGTAAATTCCTCCGTAATTAAACCAGTCGGTATTCTCCGTCGGCACCTGCTCCGATCGTCTTGTGCTGTCAACAGCAATGATGATCCGGTTACTTCCTTCTATAAGAAAATCTGTAATATCCCAGAAAGCAGGAGTCGATCCACCTCTGTGCATTCCTACATAGCTGCCATTCAAAAATACCCGGCATATATAATTTGCCGCACCTATTCTTAACATAACTTTTTCATTTGCGCAAGCTGGCTTGTACATGAATTTTCTTGTGAAAACCATACTTCCATCATAAATATGATATTCCGGCTCCAGCACGTTCCAGCATACCGGAAGATTTATAACCGGCCACTGATCAAATGTATAATCGACCGGCAGCGTAAACCCATTATCATCGACATATTTTTCTAAAAACCACTTTTGTCTGAGACACGTATCATACTGATCGACTGCATACTGCCAGATGCCATTTAATTTCTCGGTCGTTCTTCCCCCTGTAAATACTGCGTTTTCCGCTGTTGCATAATTCTTTTCGTATTCACCTGCGTAATCTTCCAGATGAATATCTGACATATAGTTTTTTGATTTATTTTCACTCATGATTTTCTTCCTTTCCTGAAAAATAAATTTATTACTATCTGATTTTTCTTTTATTTATTGATATTATATAATTCCTGTCTGAACAAGAAAATATCATAAATTGCTATTTTATCATTGAAACATTTCAAAAATTGCTATATCATTTACTTATGAAGAAAAATTATATGCTGTTTCACAATAAAGAAAAATATACTGAGCCTATCCAGTTTCACAGCCATGATTATTACGAGATCTACTTCTTTGCAGATGGAAATGTAAAATATTATGTGGAAAATGAAGATTATGAATTAAAGAAGGGCGACGTCCTTATTATCCCACCGGGCAAACTTCATCGACCTGTGATCGATCAGAATCTGATCTATGAACGCTATGTTCTCTGGATTTTTAATTCATTTCTCAGGGATAATGCAGGAATTCATGAATTAATTGACGATATCAGCAGCCTGGTGTTGGAAAAAAACACCCGCCTGATATCCTTAGATGACACTGCTTTTACATATACATGTAACTTGCTAAATAAAACAATCCCAGATGCACATACCGAAGCTACATCCGAATTTGTATCCGAATGCCGCCTTGCGCTCGTATTAGATGAATTAAAACAGGCGTTTAAGAATACGAACCAGCGCACAAATGTTAATAACGATCTCAGCAGACAGCTCATTCTTTACCTGAATGAGCATTATCTGAGCAATCCTTCCCTTGATGATCTGGCAGAAGAATTTTATGTTTCGAAATATTACCTTTCACATAAATTCAAAGAGCATACCAAAACCACCATCCATAATTATATATTGATGAAAAAAATCAATCTGGCAAAGGAGCTTTTAAATTCGGGTATGTCTCCTCAGAATGTAAGCAGCAAATGTGGATTTTCAACCTACTCTAATTTTTATAAAGCCTTTGTATCACAAACCGGAATTTCTCCGAAGAAATACCGGACAGAATAATGCTACCTTTTTGTTACTGATTCCCAGTCCTCTACATGCAGCGGTTAGTCCTTCTAACAGAGGACTGTGACCTCTGATTACATAGAAATCTGCTCGCAGAAATCTACGAAAAGAGGAACTTGTTTATGCTTACAACGGAACTTTTTATAGCCATCATCAGCTTATGTATTAACAGATCATGGGATTCCGGCACACATACATACAGATGTTCCTGCATAAATTTACTGCTATTCTCCACCGGAAATGGCAGGATTCCGATATCACAGGAACACTAAAAAATAAAGGTGGAATCTATTTGTATCAGATAAGCTATAATTGACTTACGTCGATTTCTATTCGCTGCACATGCCTGATGCGTAAATACTCCTGTGCCAACTCGTCCTTCGGACTCAAACAGGCACCCGTATTTACTGGCACTGTACATCTCATTACGAAATCTTTGGTAATGTCAATATATAGATCATCTGTTACAAATAGATTCCATCTTTATTATTTCTATTTTCTAATATATTTATCTGCCATAGACAGCAGCGTTTCTCTGTTATTCAAGTCAGGACTGCCAAGCACCTGATTCAAAAGCTCCTGAAGGATCTCTCCGATCTCTTTGCCCGGCTTTACGCCAAGTGCGATTAGATCCTTTCCATTGATGGCAAGCTGCTTGATCGTCAGACAATCTTTCGCATCCATGATCTCCTGATATAGTTTCTCCAGATGCTCGATGCTGCTTCTCCGTTCTTCTAACTTATAATCACTCTGCGCCGCCATATCTGCCAGACGTATCTTGATATAATAAGGAAAGAAATCTGCTCCCATCCTGCTGAGTGCTTTTCGGAAAGTTGTTTTTTTTAACATCTCCCCTAAACCGTAATCATGCCACAACACCATCTTACACACAAGGTCTGTCGTTTCATTATCAAACCGCAGTCTGCGAAGCACCTTACGGGCAATCTCTGCCCCCTTCTCATTATGTCCATAGAAATGGTCGATGCCATTTTCATCCACGGTATGACATTCCGGTTTTCCCACATCATGAAGCAGCGCAGCCCATCTGCATACTGTAGTTGGCTCGATAACCTTAACTGCTTCCATTGAATGAACGCCTACGTTGTATTTGTGGTATGGATTGTTCTGTGGTTGTTCCATCATCCGGTCAAATTCCGGCAGAATATATGCTGTTATGCCCGTCACATATGCATCCATCAATTTCTCCGGATGCGCAGAAGTCAGCAATTTGTCAAGCTCCACGCGGATGCGTTCGGCACTGATATCCTGTAAGAACTGTGCCAGCAGGATCATTGCTTTTCTGGTATCCCTTTCGATCGTGAAATCAAGCTGACCCGCAAACCGAATCGCCCGAAGGATTCTCAATGCATCTTCATCAAATCGTGCCAGCGGATCACCGACCGCCTTAATGATCTTATTTTCCAGATCATCCATTCCACCGAACAGATCGATCACTCCTGCCGAAGGACTGTATGCCATAGCATTTATCGTGAAATCCCTGCGCTTCAGATCTTCCTCTAAGCTGGCAGTAAATTCCACAGAATCCGGTCTTCTGTGATCGGAATACTCTCCATCCACCCGGTAGGTGGTTACTTCATATGCCTCTTTGCCATACATAACTGTAACCGTACCATGCTTAATTCCGGTGTCGATCGTCCGTCTGAATAATGCCTTTACCTGTTCCGGTCTTGCTGATGTCGTGATATCCCAGTCTCCCGGCTCTCTGCCAAGAATACTGTCTCTCACACAACCACCAACAATATATGCTTCATATCCGGCCACTTCCAATGTCTCTATTACCTTTTTCGCATTCTCCGGCATCCTGATTTCCATATCACAACCTCCTCCTTTGGTATTTCTATGTCTTTCTATGTACAATACCCTTACTTTATTTTTTAACAGGGTATCTTCGCAACTTCTTATCTATTATACCCTATAATTTATCCTTCACTTGGGTATAATTTCCATTTTCAAGCTGTCATACCCGCATGCCTATCCTTCAGCTGGGTATTAACAAGATTTTTCATCCAATATACCCTCAAGCGCCATCATCTATATCATATATTCATGATAGCGCCATCCAATTCCAATTAAAATAGGTGATAACAATCTATTAATATGTTTGTTATCACCTATTTGCAAGTATCATAATACACTACTTATCTACCATCTGCTAATAGCTGGTATGCCTTGCCAAAGTATACCATAGTCTTTGCTGGTGTTCCTCTTAGTATGCCTTGCCAAAGTATACCATAGTCTTTGCTGGCTTGCCACAATGTACGCAGACATCGGACAGATGCTCCTGCTCAAATGGCATACATCTGGTTGTTGCACCGGTCTCTTCCTTGATAGCTTCCTCACAGGCTCTGTCACCACACCACATAGCCTTGATGAATCCCTGCTTTCTTGTCAGAATGTCAGTGAACTCTTCCCAGTTATGAGCTTCATGTGTATTTGCATCTCTGTGAGCAGTTGCCTTTGCAAGCATGTCTGCCTGCATCTTCTCAAGGATCTCTCCAACTGCCTCTGTAATGTTATCTAATGAAACAACTGTCTTTTCTCTGTTATCACGACGTACGATAACTGCCTGACCGGCTTCGATATCCTTTGGTCCGATCTCTATACGAACCGGGATACCACGCATCTCCTGCTCAGAGAACTTCCAGCCAGGGTTCTTGTTGGAATCATCCAGCTTAACTGTGAACTTCTCAGAAAGAGCAGCCTTGATCTTCTGTGCCTTTTCAAGAACACCTTCCTTCTTCTGGTTGATCGGAATGATCATAACCTGTGTAGGAGCGATTCTTGGTGGAAGCACCAGACCACTGTCATCACCATGAACCATGATGATCGCGCCGATAATTCTGGTTGACATACCCCATGAAGTCTGATGTACATACTGTAATTTATTATTTGCGTCTGTATACTGAACGCCAAATGCTCTTGCAAATCCATCTCCGAAGTTATGGCTTGTACCGGACTGAAGTGCCTTTCCATCATGCATCAGAGCTTCGATCGTATAAGTCGCCTCTGCACCTGCGAACTTCTCTTTATCTGTCTTACGTCCCTTGATCATAGGAATAGCCAGAACCTGCTCACAGAAATCAGCATAGACATTTAACATCTGGATCGTTCTCTCCTCTGCTTCCTCTGCTGTAGCATGTGCAGTATGACCTTCCTGCCATAAGAATTCCATAGAACGAAGGAAAGGTCTGGTTGTTTTTTCCCAACGAACAACAGAACACCACTGGTTGTATACCTTTGGAAGATCTCTGTATGAATGAATGATATTTGCATACATATCACAAAACAAAGTCTCTGATGTAGGTCTTACACATAAACGCTCTGGAAGTGGATCCAGACCACCCTGTGTTACCCATGCAACCTCAGGTGCAAATCCTTCTACATGATCCTTCTCTTTCTGAAGAAGACTTTCAGGAATGAACAATGGCATATATACATTCTCTACGCCTGTTTCCTTGAATCTTCTGTCGAGTTCTTTCTGTATATTTTCCCAGATGGCATAGCCGGCCGGTCGTAAAATCATGCATCCTCTTACGCTTGAATAATCTGTAAGCTCTGCTTTCCTTACAACATCTGTGTACCACTGGGCAAAATCTTCGTCCATGGAAGTAATAGCCTCTACTAATTTCTTCTCATTAGCCATCTCAATTTTCTCCTTTATATATTTATAAAATAATTCTATCGTGCAGCCTTTTAAATGTGACTGACATCTATAACTGTCCTTTTAAAAAGTTACATACCTTCTGTCATTATATAGATATAACCTGATATTTTCAAGGGATTTTTGCTTGTTACATAGAATGTAAAACATTTTTTTCTTGCAATTTATTCCATTTGTGTATATAGTATGCATGATAAATTGTGTATAAAATGAGGGATAAATAAATGAATGAACAAGACCTTCCATCTGAAAAATGGAACAGACAAGAGCGGCAGACTTCCCTGTCCAGATAGAGAAAAACGACACATACCTTCAAAGTTATGAAGCTTGCCATTATCATTGTCCTGATCCTCACCGCAGCATTTGTCTCGATCTACTTTGTTATGACCCATCTTCCGGAAAAGTGGGATGAACGGACAGTTGAAGAAAAACTGTGCGATTCCCGATGGACAGTAGAAGATCAGGGAATCTACACTTTCTCAGAGGACATGACCGTCACCGAAAAAGGAAAGACGACGCGGACCGAAACCTATGAGATAAATGATCAGAACATCCTTATTATGACTTTCAAGGACGAAACCATAAGTTATCTAATAGAATATAACAGCGATGGAAATATGCGCTGGGTTCACAGCTATAACGGCTTTGAAGATGTGATCTATCCGACATCCATCCCAAAAGCCAAATAGAAGCATTAACGGATTCGCCTTTTTATTTATCTCTAAAATTCATCCAACTCGATAATCTCAAATGCCTTGCCCTCCGGCTCATTCTTGAATATCATATACTCTCCTGTCACAGGATGATCGAATTCCAGTCTGGAGGCATGCAGTCCGATCTGCTTATAAGATTTCTTTATTTTCTGGAACTTAGGGTTATACTTAGTATCACCCCAGATTCCGGCTTTTTTGCCAGCCATCTGAACACGGATCTGATGTGTTCTGCCCGTTATCAGATTGATCAGCACATAACTTAAGATACCGTCATCTGTCTCCATGACATCTAACACTTCATAATCAAGTTCCGCTAATTTTGCTCCCGGAGTATCTTTATCCACAATCTTTGTAACATTTGTCTGGTTATCATGAATAAGATAATTCGTGATGGTTCCGACATCATTCGGAAGTTCACCGGTCAAGATTGCCTGATAATATTTGACCATCTCGCCATCTTCACTCTGCTTTGACAGCTTTGCAGCAGCCTCTTTATTCTTTGCAAATAACATAATGCCACCAACCGGACGATCCAGTCTGTGGATCGGTGCCAGATATGGTTCTTCTGTCCGATGCTCCTTCTCAAAGATGCGAAGCTTCAACATACTGACCATATTTTCCGAATTCTTCTTATCCGGCTGGGATGGCAGTCCATATGGCTTCACCGCAACCAATATATCATTATCTTCATATAATACTTCTATCTTCATGTGTTATCTCCTTTTCAGAACCTCTTATAATTCAAAGTTCTGATGTACCCTCTCCTGCCTGAGTAATTTCCTGTCTCGCTACATTCTGAATCTGTATCCAACGCCCCATACCGTCTCAATATATTGTGGCTTAGATGTATCAAATTCAATCTTCTCACGAATCTTCTTGATATGAACCGTAACCGTCGCGATGTCTCCGATACTCTCCATATTCCAGATCTTGTTGAACAGTTCATCTTTCGAGAATACTTTATTTGGATTGCTGGCAAGGAAAGTCAGAAGGTCAAATTCCTTATTAGTAAATACCTTCTCTTCACCATCCACATAAACACGACGATCGGTCTTATCGATCTTCAATCCACGGATCTCGATCACATCATTCTGCAATGCTGTTGAACCGATCAATCTTTCATATCTGGAAATATGTGCCTTTACTCTGGCAACCAGCTCACTTGGGCTGAATGGCTTTGTAACATAATCGTCTACACCAAGTCCCAGTCCACGGATCTTATCAATATCATTCTTCTTTGCTGTTACCATGATGATTGGAATATCCTTCTTTTCACGGATCTGACGACAGATCTCGAATCCATCCAGATCCGGCAACATCAGGTCAAGAAGGATCAGGCTATAGTCATTTTCCAGTGCCTTATCCAGACCCTTTGCACCATTTGTCTCTATCTCAACTTCAAAATCATTTAACTCCAGATAATCCCGCTCCAATTCTGCAATGCTAAGTTCATCTTCAATTATCAGTATTCTGCTCATCTCTATTTTCCTCCTTAATGTACTTCTTTAATGTGAAATAGATCGTTGTACCTTCACCCTTTTGGCTGGTTGCCCAGATCTTTCCACCATGTTCTTCTACGATCTTCTTGCAGATAGCAAGTCCCAGTCCGCTTCCACCTCTGGAACGTCTCGCACTGTCTGCCCGATAGGTACGATCAAATATATGCGGCAGGCTCTCTTTATCGATACCCCGTCCATCATCATTGATCGATACCTTGATCATCTTCTCACTTTCCTCTATAGAAATGTCGATATGACCTTCCTCTTTATCTGTATACTTGATCGCATTTGTCACGATATTATTAATAACACGCTTCAACTGATCCGGGTCAACAACAACCTTTACATCATCCGTACAATAGTTGTTATAAGTAAGTGTCATATTATGAGAAAGCAGATCAGCCCGAACCTCCTCCATGCAATCATTGAAATAATCTTTAACCGATACTCTGTGAAATTCATATGGTATTGCATTATTCGTAATATTTGTATAGAGCGACAACTCATTGATCAGTGCATCCAGTTCATTTGCTTTATTATAGATCATCTTCAGATAACGATCCTGTTTCTCCGGTGTATCTGCCACGCCATCCATCAGACCCTCAACATAACCTTTAATCGTTGTGATCGGCGTTTTCAGATCATGTGAAATATTACTGATCAGTTCTCTGTTTTCTTCCTCATACTGCATCTTAAGCTCAACCGATTCGTTCAGACGCTCTCTCATGTCGTTAAATGACCGACATAACTCTCCGATCTCGTCTTTTCTGCTGCTGCTTACATCGACCGGATTGTTCAGATTTCCTGTACCGATCTCTTCTGCAGCCTCTTTTAACCGTACCAGCGGACGAATAAACTGAATATAGACCAGTGTTGACAGACCTGTTGTCAATACTACCATGATCAGGAACATCATTACAATAAATCCGACAATTGCGCTACGGAACTGACTGACATAATTACCATAATAGGTTACAAGGAATACACTGATTGGTTTTCCATCCACCTGATAATCGATTTCATTACAAAGATATGCCTGTGGAGATGTCAGAAGATATTCATATGTCTTTCCTCCTTCTCCAAATATATCCGAATCCTGTTTACTCTGTTCTTTTGAACCATCCTCGGTACTGTTTTCTTCTATAATACCCTTTTCCCCTGTCGTATAGATTGCCCGTTTGGTCAGCAGAGACTGCTGTAATTGTTCAACATCATCTGTAATACCGGAATATGTGAATTCTCCATTGATCAATACCAAAACAGATGTATTATAGTTCTTTGCTTTCATATTCAGGCTATCCAGATACTTTTTGTCGAAGAATTTTCCCGAATCCTCCTGCATACACTCTTTGACATCTGTCATGATAATAGACAGATTCTGATATGTCTCTTTTATAGGATCATTTATAGAATACAGCGACTGTATACTATATCCATTACCAAACATCTCTGACAGATAGCTTCGTCCGATCACGATCGTTCCGATCACCATGATCAGAACGATAAAGACCCAAACCGAAACCAATGCCCATTTAACTTTTTTTATGATCTTCATAGGTTTTCCTTTGGATTGCTCGATTTACTCGTTGTCTTTCCCTCGCTTTGCTCAACGAGTAATCTTTCGATTTACTCATTGTCTTTCCCTCGCTTTGCTCAACGAGTAATCTTTCAGATTACTCGTTGTCCGTGCTTCGCACTATCAGATCATAAAAATAAATCAGGTCTTGTGCAAGCACAACCTGATTTATTTTTATGATCTGGCATTGCTCGGCATACGCTCATTATATCACGATTTCAAATTCTCTTATATGAAGTTTTTATAAAGAAAACCTAATCGATAGATGAATCCGGCATATATCGCTACTTGTTTTTCTTTCCAAAAAAAT
Organism: Lachnospiraceae bacterium UBA6403; assembly: GCA_002437435.1. Taxonomy (GTDB): domain Bacteria; phylum Bacillota; class Clostridia; order Lachnospirales; family Lachnospiraceae; genus Coprococcus. The sequence continues at coordinate 14,760 of DJPV01000087.1, forward strand.
GTTTTTTCTTTTTTCCGTTAGATTCTGCTGCTGCAATCTCCTTTCTGGTTTGCTGCATTTCCCGGATCACAGTATCCAGTCGTTGATATCTCTCCTCTGCCCTCTCGTCCTGTTCTTTCATAATAATATCCATCTGTTTGACAAGCTGTTCCGCAGCCTCGGCTGTGACCGCCTGACTGATTGGCTTAATGTTCTCTTTTATGGAATTTCCAACAATCTTCGACATCACAGACTGGAACTGAACCAGTTTGAAATCCACGATTCTGGCTTGATCGTCATCCACCTCTTCACTGATCTGAGTCACTGTATTCACAAGCTCTGAAGTAAAATCTTTCTCCACCTCTTTGGATGCATCCTCCGCCGGAACACCATTTTCCAGAATATCATACATTTTCTGCACCAGTTCATGTATTGCTTTAAGCTGGATTCCTCGATCCTTTAATTCCTTTATCTTCTTCAAAATACGGATATCCTGCTCATCATAATATCGGTGGCCCATATCATTCCGCTTGATCCGCATATCAAGTTCTTCTTCCCAATACCTTAATACATGAGGCTCCACATCAACCAGTTTTGCCGCTTCCTTTATCAGATATTTATTTCCCATCTATATGTACACCCTCCTGCTTTATTTTTAGACAGTCAGACCTGCCTGTCCATCACACAAAATAATTCTACATTTATCTTCCCCACTCTACAATTCATATCGTAGACATTATTCCTACAGGATTCTACAAGATTTTCACCATATTTTTTACATAAAAAACAGCCCATTTAGCTGCCTGTAATGCATAGACTGCCCCTGCAATAACTTACTGCGGTTTCTGTTCACTGCATATGTCTGATTTTGTAAATACTCCTGCGTCAACTCGCTCTTTGAGCTCGAACAGACGCTCATATTTACTGACAATATGCATCTCACAACGAAATCCTCGTACATGTGTTATTGCAGGGGCAGTCTATGGCATTACAGGCAGCCAAATGGGTTGTTTGTATTCCTAATTATTTATTTTTACAATCTTAAATTCACCATCGGCGTTTTTACGGAAATATATGTTTTTATAATTTGATCCGATCAGATATGAATCATCATCTCTGCCTTTGCGCAGATTATCCAAAGAACCCTCATTCACAGCTTCAATGATATCCTTTGTAAATATATCATCTGCCGGAATCGCCAGCAGCTCATCTATATTTCCGACTGACTGTCCGCTTCCAAGTTCCTGTGGATAATTCATAACTGCAGATAACGCCTGCATATCCTTATTCTGAATGATCGTTATAACCTGTCCGGCAAATTCTTTGGCCGCTTCCTCCGTACTTTTCTTTACATCGGCACGCTCTGTATAATGATTTTCAAATTTCAAATCTGACAAAATCTCCTCTAACACAGAATCTTCCGCCGTAACATATACATACAGACTGTAATGAATATTTTCATCACTCCAGAATACTACTCTGCCTGGATCCAGTTTATAATATGTTGCATTATAACCTCCTACCGAAGTTACAACCATATTGCCGTCACCATTATTCTGAACACCTGCCAGATCGAATTCATCATAAACTGCTGATCCACGGAACTGGCACTGAATTCCATTATATTTAAAATTCACAACAGCGATCTCGGTGTCTTTGATCTCATAGGATACATCTCTGATCATATCGTTCCGTGCCACATCAATGACCATTCCCAGTGGAACAAATGCCGACGCATCATCTACCGGACCATTTGTAACCGCCTCTGTCGTTTCTTCTGTCTGTGTGTCCTCCTTCTTACAGGATACACATGCAAACATACATATACATATTAAAATTATCGCAAATAGTTTCTTAGTAATCGTATGCACGATCGTCCTCCCTAATGGCAGCCTTTCTGTTTACATTTATACTGCATGTTTGGATCTGTTGGATCCCATGTATGCCAGGACGGAAGCTTATATGCAGTTGGCTTTGGAAATGGATCTCTTCCGTTTTCATTGATGATCGTTACCTTTGTTCCAACACTGCAATGATCATAGATCCATTTTGCATCTCCTGCTGTCAGCCTTACACATCCATGTGAACAGGTTGTTCCAAGCTTGTTATAAGCATTTACGCTAAGCGCATTGTTATTATTTACATCATTATAATATACTGAATGGAACAGATATCCTTCGTAAATACCACTACACCACTGACCCCAGCATGGACCCATCAGTTCATGCCATCTGTAACGGCTCTGTGTATGGAATGTACCAAGTGGTGTGCTTACACCTGTTGAACAGATAAATGCACGTACCGGAATAATATATCCATTCTTTCCGTCCTTTGCATATACAGTTACAACATTGGTTTTCTTATTAATGATGATCTCATAAGCATCCTGATCTCCAATGACATCATCTACTTCGACAGCACGCTTACCATTGGAACAGAAATAGAACTTATATCCGCCAACATACGCCCATTTCTTTCTATAAATAACACCGTCTTTACCAAAATAGTAATATGCATCGCCAATCTTCTTATATCCGGTCTTTGCCGTACCATTGCTGTTCATATAATATGTCTTACCGGATATAGTCACCAGTCCTGACTGAGTTACCAGCGTTCCATTTGAACGGAATACATACACCTTGTTATTGATCTTATGTGATCCGGTATACGCTTTTCCACTCTTGCCAAAGTAGTACTTGCCCTTCGATGTCTTAATCCAGGAACTCTTTACCATGCTTGCTGATTTATTAAAGTAATAGTAGCTGCTATTTACCTTTCTTACTTCACCTGCTGCAGCCTTACCTGTCTTTCCAAGGTAATACTTCTTTCCCTTATATTTTACAAATTTGCTTTTCTGCAGGACACCTTTTTTACTGAAATAATATTTCTTTCCATTGATCTTCACAAGTCCTGTTTCAGCCTTGCCATCCTTGCCAAAATAATACTTTCTTTTTTCAACTGTTTTCCATTTATCTGTCAGCATTCTTCCTTTGCTGTCAAAGAAATATCTGGAATTACCTATTTTCTTATATCCAACATATGCTGCATATGTATCTTTATTAAAATAATACTTCTTACCCTTGATCTTCTGCCATCCGGCAACAGCTGCACCAGGATGATTTTTATCACATGAAGTATGATAATACAACTTGCCATTTGTCTTCACAAGACCATACACAAGATTTCCATTATTATCAAAAGAATAATAGTATTTCTTACCTTTACTGTCTTTGATCGCTACATGACTTCCCGTCTTTGCAACACCATTTACATAATATTTTCTGCCATCAGACTCTTTTACCCAGCCATTCTTTGGCGCTTCTGTGGTAGGTTCTTCCGTTGCCGGAGTTTCTGTCGATCCTGCTTCTGCCGTCGAACTGTCTGTTCCGGGAACCTGTCCATCTGTCATGATCTCGATGTCGTAGGTCTTCTGATCCTTATTCTGCAAAGTTGCAGCATCCAGATTTACCCCGACCATTCCTACTGTACAGACCGCAAATAATGCAGTCAGGATTAATCCTTTTCCAATTTTTCTCATAATCTCTCCTCAATTAATTTATTCTGGAATATTTTCTATTACATTGCTGTCTCCGTATTCCAAGCACCAGACCGATCTCGATCATGGTACAAAGGATCGCCGAACCACCCGAACTGATAAATGGAAGGGATACACCCGTATTCGGGAAGAAGTTCACAGCAACACATACATTAACTATAATCTGAAAGATAATATGGAGCATAACCCCTATTACAACTACGCTTCCATATAGATTCTTTGATTCTCTTACAACGACAAACATCTGATACAGCAGATAACCGAACATCAGGAACATGATGATCGCTCCAACCAATCCCAGCTCCTCACAGATGATCGCAAAGATCATATCATTCTGTGCTTCCGGAATATTACTCAGCTTCTGTGTACCATTTCCAAGACCCTTTCCAAGTAAGCCGCCGCTTCCGATCGCATATAAGGACTGCAATGGCTGATAACCAAGTGAGCCGGCATAACGCTCCGGGTCGATCCATCCGAAGAAACGCCGGATCTGGTATGGATATTTATCCATCTCGCTCTCAAGCGGCATCGTTGACTTCAACCATGCGATCAATATGATCACAGCAACAATACCGAATACCCCGACTCCGATATGCAGAGTTGGGTTCTTACCTACGATAAAGGTCAGAACAAATACCATCAATAATAAGATCAGACAGCTGCTCAGGTTTGAAGAAATCGCAAGAATCAGACCTGCCTGAAATGCAATAAACAGCCACAGTTTAAATATACGAAGAAAGCTGTGCATTTCTTTCCAGTATTTGCTGACATAATATGCCATGAAGATAATCATACATACCTTTGTAGCATCGGCAACCTGCAGCTGGATAACTCCAAGATTCAGCCATCTGGTCGCACCACCGGATCTGATACCAAGTGGCGTTTTTAAGGCTAAGATCAGAACAATCGATATTACATACATCAAAGGTCCGACCTTCTTAAATGCCTTATATGGAATCACGCTTACTATTCCTGCCGCTACCATTCCCAAAATGATCATCTTCAACTGTTTTTTAAAATAGAATGCCGAATCATAATTCGTAGCGCTGCTTATAGATGATGTATAACTGGAAGCACTGAAGATCATGACCAGACCAAACGCCATAAGGAAAATAACCGCTACGATGATCTTGATCTCTACTCCGGGAGTAAATTCACTTTCCATCTGCTGTACTGTATTTCCCGTATTCTGATTGGACATTGTTCTCTTGCTGACTGACTCCATGCGTCCACTGTTCCTTTCTGCACACCTCGGAATAAAAAGCGTCTGCAACTCTTAATTCAGAATACAGCCGCTTTTTATCTATACTATTTTTCAATCTTTATTCTATAGTAAATACATACTTCTCGATCAATCGGTTTGTATCAATCTCATATATGTACAACGTAGCTGATCCTTTGATCGCCTGTGAGGAATCAATACTCATCCATGTTGTATATCTGTCTTTCACTTCGCCAAATGTAACTTCATTGCTCTTTGTTCCATCTGAATATACAACATAACCTTTCAGATTCATTGTTGAATCATTCTCTGTTAAAAACATTGTATGAATATAAATCGTTTTATCAGATGACGCTGAATCATTCTTGCTCTTATAATCTTCCTTGTCATCATTTACAAATGACTCAATAAACCAGCCTGTCAGTGCTGTATAATCATCATCCGCTGAACCATAATCAGCCTGACGAAGATCACAGATATAACTCATCGTAGTTTCATCGTTACTGTCAAAATGATCCTTGATATATTTAGACTTTGCTTTATTGATCTTTTTAGTCATATCCTTGGTCGTAACCTGACTATACATCTCTACTGCAGCCTTATAATCTTTTCCATCACTCAAAAGCTTTGCCCACTTGATCCGCACAGCATCGATATCTGCTGTACAGTCCTTATAGGAAGCATCAACCTGACCATATGTTTCGATTGCTTTTGAGTAATCCTGCTGTGATACATACTGTTCTGCCAGTAAACACAGACATTCATTTGCTTTATCCGAATAATCATTATACTCTGACTTTACAAATAAATCTTTTGCATTAATATAATCGCCTGCTGCCATCTTGTCAACCGCATCATTATAATAACATTCCTTAATTTTTTCTGCTGCATCCTGATAGTCACCGGCTGCAGTAAATGCCTGAATAGCTTCATCGTACTTTTTCTCACCTTCCAATGCACAACCATTCATATAGGAACATTCTTTAACCTTATCGGCTGCACCATTTACATCTCCTGCTTTCTCATAATAAGATGCAGCTTCTGTGTAATTAGCTTCTCCATATAACTTTTCAGCCTGGCTGAAGTAACTCTCTTTCTCCTTCTGAGCAGCACCCTCATAATTCAGCCCTGCTGCTTTTCTGTAATTATCTGCTGCTTCAACAAAGTTTCCATCTGCAAACAGTTTTTCTGCATATTCAAAATATGCTCCACCATTTACCTTAGTCTTAGAATCTTTAATTGGTTTTGCCTTATTATAAAGGTCAATTGCCTCATTTACTTTACCGTTCTTTAAAGCATCTTCTGCCTTATTATAATTCATAAACTTAGGAACAAATATTGCCGCTGCTCCACCGGCTGCAAGAACGATCACGATAAGAATAACGATCAGAGCGATCTTACCGCCTTTACCCTTCTTCTCCTTTGGAGCTTTCGGTGCTTTTGGCTGTTTCGGCTGTTTTGGAGCCTTTTCCTTCTTCTTGTTCTTTTTCTTGTCTTCACCATTCACTGGCATCGGCTGTCCGTTCGGTCCCATCATCGGACGTCCCGGCATCGGCTGTCCGTTCGGTCCCATCATCGGATGTCCCGGCATTGGCTGGCCGTTTGATCCTGTCGGTCTATTCTGAAATGGAGGGATTCCATTTGGTCCTGTTCCTTTTAACATATCGGAATTCAGTACCGTTGTTCCTTCTTCATCTTCATCAACAGGCATCTTTGTTTCAAGATCAACTGCTTTTAGAACAGTAGTTCCTTCTTCTTCCAGATCATCCGTATCAATGACTTCTGCGTTTTCCTTGTTTGCTGCATCGGAGAGATTCTTCTCTATATCTGATGCCTGTTTCATCACATCTTTTGCTTCGGCCTTATCCTCTGCTGTTGTAGAAACATCCTCTATTGTACCAGCATCTGTAAAACCTGTAGTATCCATATCCTCTACTTTTTTACCACAGACAGGACAGATCTTTACCTCTGGTGCAATCTCGCATCCACAATTGTCACAAAACATATTCTGCTCCTCCTAATTCATTTTAAATAAGAATTCTTCATTTGAAAGCCGGATACTACTGTTATCCGGAATAACAATCTCCACATTACTGTAGACCATATCTCCATTCAAATATGTATGATTCGTGGAATTATTATCTCTGAGATAATAAATACCATTTATATTTGTAATATAAGCATGCCGCCTGCTTACAGACTTATTATCCGTGATCTTGAAATCGACACCTTGGTCTGCTTTTCCTATACAAAATGCCTGCTTATTAATATAAATCTTCTCTCCGGTTTTCTTACGGATCAATACAGGCTTTCTGCCGATCTTCTCTGTTACATTCGTTAGAACAATAGTCTCATCTTCCTCCGGATCTATCCTGTTCGTCTGTCGATCTTCTGACAGTCTTCCGATCTCTTCATTTCTCCGTCGGGCTTCCTTCTCCTGTCTTTCTGCTTCTTTATAATTTCTACGAGCTTCATATTCCGCACGCATTCTTGCTTCTTCCGCACGCATTTCTTCTTCTCTGGCTATCCGTACTTCTTCAGCCAGTCGTTCGGATTCCGCTGTTGCTTTTCTGAATTCTTCCTCTGCTCTCTTCGCAGCTATTTCTGCTCTCAGCTTTGCTTCTTCATATTCCTTTCTTGCAGCATCATCGTACTGTTCCTGTATCTGACAGGCATATAGAACTGCTGTCTGAGACTGATTCCGATATTCCTTTTCTGCTTCCTGTCGATTGATCTCCGCCTGTATTCTTGCAGCTTCTGCCAGCATACGCATTTCTTCTGCCGATTTCGCAACCTTTGCCTGCTGTTTTGCATAAGCAGTCAGTCTCTTGGCTTCACTCTCTGCCTGCATTCTGGCAATATCTGCATTTCTCGCAGCTTCCTCCGCTATCAGGATCGCTGACTCTGTTCTTGCTGAACTTGCTGCTTTCTCTTTATTCTCCGAAGATACATGCTCACCTATCAGAAGCAGCTGACTCTTCAAACGTAATTCCTTTACGAACAGATTAAATTGTATAACATTGAATTCTTTCTGACTATCCAGATAATCAATGATCTGATTGGCACACTCAAGAGCTGATGTATGTGCATATGTCAGCTGATCCAATAAATGACGGACAAATGCATCCGATCCTTCCATCGGTTCTACCTTTTCAAATGGAAGATAAATAAGCTGGATACTAAAATCACTTAATTTCACATACATATATTTCAGGTCAAACACAACCTTCTCTAACTTCAATCCGTTATGTACCATAGAAACCAGCTGTCTGCTGATACTATACAGATATTCAACCAGTTCATCCCTGAATACCGGCTTCTGTACGAGCTGATCAAGCGTCAGATCTCCCGAAATACTGAATTCCAGAACACGATCACCTTTCACAAACACTTCCCTGCATGTGTTAGAATTTCCCGCAAAAGGCACATTATATATCTTTATCTCATTTTGATCTACCTGTATGGTTTCATCTAATTTATAATTAATTCGTTGTTCCTTGTTCCTTTGCGTCATAAACCCTCCTATAAGAGTCATCAAATAAAAAAATGAACAAACTCCCGAAAATATTATATCAAACCACCTTATAAAAGTAAACCAGTAGAACTTCACACAAAATAAAAAAGAGACCGGATCATTCCAATCTCTTTAAAAGAGGCGCGAGCCGGATTTGAACCGGCGATGACGGTGTTGCAGACCGGAGCCTTACCACTTGGCTATCGCGCCATTTATTCAATTAGCTTTCGCTAAACTCCCCGAGTAGGGCTCGAACCTACAACCCCTCGGTTAACAGCCGAGTGCTCTACCATTGAGCTATCGAGGAATACCACTGTCAAAATTCTAATATTACTTCCGTTCACAGTCTGATTCCAACTGATAATCTAATAAATCAGATAGAATACGCAGAAGGAGGGATTTGAACCCTCGCGCCGCGCGAACGGCCTACACCCTTAGCAGGGGCGCCTCTTCAGCCACTTGAGTACTTCTGCAAAATGCCTAAATGAAATGTTCCCACCAGGGATATTAAATTTTGACGCTAGTACATGATATCAAAGGATATATTGTTTGTCAAGAACTTTTTATTTAATATCCATATATAAATACCATACATATGCGGCTTTGTATAATTCTTTACCAACCTTTACTTCAGGAATAACATAGATTGCTGTTGATCTTCCCACAATACAGTTATTATATTCATATTTTCTGGTATTTGAATCAACAACAGCTACCCTTTTCCATGATGGTTTTGCTGCTTTAATATCATTACAAGCATAGATATAATAACGTTTTGCGTTTGCAACCTTATTCCACCTTACAGTAACCGTTGTCTCGTCTGTTCTCTGGATACTGATCTTTGCCTGAGGGATCACAACTTTGTAGTCCGACCATCTTCCATAACATTTTTTGTTATTGATCTTAACATAGCTTCTTACACGAACCTTAAATCCCTTTCCCTTCACTGCAGGAATATCAAATCTTACTTTTGTCTTCTTCGTATTAAATGTTTTCAGTTTTTTATTCTTTAATGAATAAATATGAACCTGATATCCTGACGGTTCATATTTGTCACGGGAAGATTTATTCCATCCGATCATAACCTTATTGCTGACAGTCGGATACCATGTATAATTATTTCTCTTAAAAGATGCTACTTTGCATGGTTTTCCCGGTGCAGCATAGAGATCATAAGCTTCCGCATGGCCACCCTTTGCTAGATATCCTGATGCTGACTGGCGAACCGGTGTGATACGAACCGTATTCACAGAACCAACCTTTACTTTTACCTTTGCACTGGTCTTCTTTACAGTTGCAACCTTTTTATCATTAACATATAAGATATATCTGTTTGCACCTCGAACACTGCCCCACTTAAAAGAGATTGCATTTGGCTCTGTCTTTGTCTGTTTGATCGATGATGTGAATATCTTAGACGCACTTGGGGATGTTACGACTTCTACTTTATCAGACATCGTTCCCGATGTGATATTTCCTTCGCTGTCTTTATATACTGCCTCTACTGATACATAATATGTACTTCCTGCTGTGAGGTTACTGATTTTTTTCTTCGTATCATTATAGACATCACATTCGCTTCCTTTTGTTGTTCTTTCAAATGATACACCGTCTGTCGATATGTATACATTATAACCATAAGCTCCGTCTGCCTTTTTCCAGCTCACCATAACGGTATTCTCGCTGGCAGCCGTCTGCTTGATTCCTGTCACATCATCTTCAGCATGTGCGATCAAAGTCAGATTACAAAAAAAACAGACCGCAATTACAGTCATTATCATCATTTTTATAATTGATATTTTCTTTGATTTCATTCAAATCATTTCCTTTTTGTTAAAATTATATTACAAAAATATCAAATTTTATATTTATAGTCAATATCTTTTTATATAAAAAACTTCTACAGGTTCAAATGCTTTCTTTACAAATATACATTCAAACCCATAGAAATCCCTTGCTGCATAGAAACTGTTATCTGTCCAGATCGCATATTTCCATGACTTTTATAGTTCATAATTCACTGATTACTGCATATTAATTCAGATATCCATATATCGTCCATGTTGGAGCCGGCTTATATGTCTTTCCTTTTACTTTTACAGTTGGAATAACATAGAATCCGACATATCTCTGTCTTGTGAGGTTGCTTACTTCACAGGAAGTTGTACCTGCCCCAACTTCTTTTACCTTATAGAATACAGGCTTCTCAGCTTTCATATCCTTGCAGGCATATACAGTATATCCTGTGGCATTCTTGATAGAGTTCCAGTTAAGCTTTACTGTATGGTATCCGGTTCTCGTCATCTTGAAACCAGGCTGTGGAATGATTACCTTCCAGCTTGACTTTGTTCCGTAGAATTTCTTATTATTCAACTTGATATAACCGGTAACTCTGCATTTAAAGCCTTTGTTTCTGATGGATTTCATGCTGGTGAATTTTTTATATAATGTATGACCACTCTTGATGTCATACACTTTTATCTTCTTTCCCTCTAAAGAATAAATCTCCAGACGGTATCCCGATGAATAATACTTATCATTCTTACTTCTGTTCCATCCAATCGTTACCTGATTGCTCTCCGTTGGTTTCCAGACATAATTTCCGGATTTATAATCACCCAGTTTTGTTGGTTTTCCGGGTGTTGTAAAGACATATAGACCCATTCCCTGTGATGCTGCAGCCTTTTTATTAAATTCCTTTACCGCACACACATAATATGTATTTCTGGATCCTGTCTTTAACTTTTTGATCGTGATAGAAGTCTTAGTTGTCTTTGCAACGATTTTTGCTGAGCTGTTTACAATATAATACTTATTCGCACCACTTACCTTTTTCCATGATAACGTTGCAGTCTTTGCTGTTGCCTTTGTCTGTTTCAGACCTGTAACCGCATTCGGAGATGTAAATACCTGCAATGTACCTGCCTGATTCTCATCCGCTGCATATGTACCATTTACAACAAACACAGGAACAACCTTTACTGTATAAACAGTTGCTGCTTTCAGACCTGATACCGTCGCCTGATTTGTTCTACTGTCTAACTGTGATACTTCTGTCCGGCCATATGGACGCTGCCATACACCATCACTGCCTGCATAATATACCAAATATCCGGCTGCATCTGTTACTGCATTATAAGAGATTGCTACTTCTGATTCAGATGCTTCTGTCTGCTTAAGCCCTGTCATTCCACCATCTGCAAATGCCGTAATGCTCATTGCAAATAACATAATTGACATAATTGCAACCAATAAAAATGATCTTTTTGCTACCTTTTGTCCCATAAAATACTCTCCTCTATTTTTTTATCGATGCACTAAATATCTCTATAAAATGCACCCTGTAATTTCAGACTACACGCTTTTATTTCTCTTGTCAATTTGGTGTTTTATTTTTGTTAAATATATACAAAACTATTATCTGCCTGAAAATAAAAAACACCGGAGAAACCATCAAAACTGATCTCTCCAGTGTTTTAAATTTCACTAAATACTTTTGTCTCTGTTAAAGTAATATTATTAATAATACTTGCTCATGTATGTATATATGTACCAAGTTGAGTCTGCCTTATATGTTTTCTTACCAATCTTTACAGTTGGAATAACATAGAATCCTGCATATTTACCTGTCTTTAATTTTTTGACTGTGTATGCTGTTGTCTTCTTTCCTACTTTTGCAACTTTATACCATTTCTGATTTTTTTCACTTACATTTTCATTCTTGCAAGCATAGATTGTATAGCTTGTTGCATTCTTTACTTTAGTCCATGACACACGCATAGATGTCTTGCTTCTCTGTTCAAGTTTAATCTTTGCCTGAGGAATAACAGTCTTTTTACCAGATGATTTTCCATAGCATTTTTTATTATTTACAACAACATATCCTGTTGCTTCTATTTTGAATCCTTTATTTTTAACTGCTTTAAGGTTAAATTCCTTATATTTGTAATGTTTTCCTACATTATAAGTTTTTAATAACTTCTTACCATCAACAGAATAAATACGAATTCTATATCCATCAGGATAATATTCGCTATTTGAATTATCATCCCAATAAACTTTAACTGTATTACTATCTGTTGTCTTCCATCTAAGATATCCCTTATCAGCATTTGCAAGATTTTCTGCTTTTCCCGGTGCAGCCTTTGCAGAAATCATACCTCTGCTGTATTCATACATTGCAGTATATCCGGTAGATATGGTTCTCACTGGATATACATAATATTTTTCATCAGATCCTGCAGATGCTTTTACTTTTATACTATTGGATGTTACAGTTCCCAATAATGTCTGATTACTAATGATTGATGATGTACCAGTATATACCCAATAACCGGTTGCACCATAAGCTGCATCCCACTGTAATGTTACAGAACCTGCTGTTGCTTTTGTCTGTTTTAAATTTGTTATTTTTGAAGGTGCTGTTGTAACCTGAACAGTAGCTGCCTGAGATTCATTTGTCCGCCAAATATCATAATTTGGATGGTACACTGGAACAACTTTTATCTGATAAGTAGTTCCAGTGCTTAAATTATTAAGTGTATAAGAACCATCATATGTATCAGGATATTTGCTTGTACTACTATCCACTCTTGTCCATGTAGCACCATTATTTGATGAATAATAGATGTAATATCCATATGCTCCATCTGTTCCAACAAATTCAATTTTAACACTATCATTATCAGCACCTGTCTGTCTGATGTTTGTAACATTTGTCGCTGCCATAGATGTAATGCTCATCGCAAACAGCATAATACTTGTAATTGCCAGTAAGATTAATGATTTACTGAATACTCTCTTCTTTTCCATAGAACTCTCCTTTTTTCTTTTTAAAACATTTTGTTTCAACTGATTCTTCCCACAGAACCAGCCTCTATTACTAATATATGCTATATTTGATCTCGTGTCAATTTGTTTTGATTGGTTAATACTGTTAATTTTATTTATGCAAGTTATACATATTTACATAAACTTTAAATACACCTTGCACATACTTTATATAGTTATACGCATTCAAAGCAATTTCTATTTAACAGTATTTATTTACTAAATAAATTATTTGTCATACGAGATCAACTGATTGATTGCATCCTCCCCTTCCTGATAGAACACTTTAATGGAATCTCCCGACTGAATAAATATAAGATTTTCATTCTCTGCAAAATCCTGTTTATAGACATTTCCGTTCTCATCTGTAATATAGACATAAGTGTTGTCTTCCAGATTAATGTATTTGATATCTTTGACAGTGATCTGCTTATTCGGAATATCATCGGACATATCTTTTCCCGTCTTTACTCCGTTCTGTGCCAGCAGTTTATTATAAGATGCCAGTGTTTCTCTCTGTGTATTTCCGGTTGCTACGATATTATACTTCTCGACGTCAACCAGTGCATACATTTTGACAAGACCACCGTTATCCTTTAATACCATGATATAAGTTGGAATACCTCCAATATTAATTAATGAAGGGAAGGATGCTTTATACCCAAGATGCTGTACCTGTCCCTCTGCAGATGCCATCGCCGAATGTTCATCTGCACCTGCGATAGCATAATATTTGCTTTCTCCTGTACGAAGATTGATCATAACAAAACCAATATTTGATTCATCTCCGTTTACGGAAGTCACACCGGTATATACCCACACATCTCCGTTCATTACCTTATAACCATAATCATCTGTTGTCTTTTTACATCCCTTATTGCCAAATACGCTATTCCAGTAGCCACCGGATAGTTTTCCGTACCAGTCGTATTTTTTACATGCAAGATCTCCGTCATAGACACGGTCTACCCAGTTTGGCACATTACCGACTTCATAATATTCTGTATCACCGGTACATGGATCACAGATCACGATGCCCTTTACATCCTTTGCACCGAACAAACCTGCATTTGATGTCAATACCGGACAAATATAATATGGATTTCCGTTATCATCCAGTTCCAGATAGAATCCTTCAAACATAGCTGTCGGATATGCCATCTGTACATGACGATAAAGATTCTGATTAAAATATGCAGAAGGTGAATAGATCATTGGCTTTTCAAGCTTTACATATCTTGCTTCATTCTTTACCGGATCAACGAGTACATATCCCGGTATACCGCTCTTTTTATTATTCATATATTTGATAAATCCGGCATACTCTAAAGCCGCTACCTTCATCGGACTGCCATTATAATCGATCGTACTGTAATCACTGCTTACTTCGTACTGGCTGACCACATCAGATAAAGAACCGATCGCACGTTCACCTATGATGACCGCTGTATCCGTATCCATCAAAGCTATGTCATTGATCTCTTTGCTTTCAACGATATCTTTCTCAAAATTTCCATCTTTAATCTGGATCAGACCGGCATATTTGGAAGCTGCAAATAATTTAGATGAACCGATCCATCCAACAAGTACTGCCAGGATCATTACTCCAATCACTATTCCAAATATCGTCGTCAATTTTGGTGATACAGGCATATCATCCATCTGATCTGCCTTTAAATTCAGTGTAGAAATAAAAAGTGCAACAACTGTTATGATCATCCATATCCAGAATTCAACACTGTGCAGATTAATTGCCGGCGTTAATACATAATATAATACTGCTTCTATTACTATGATCGCTGCCAGCATGATGATGTTCCATTTACCAAATCTTCTGCCGAATTGGTCTGCATCATAATAATTTTCTTTTTTCTTTTTGTTCTTACCCATATCCATCACTCTCCTCTTAAGCGAAAAAAATGCGCCAGAAACATCCCAGCACATCTTCTTCAAACATTT
>DJPV01000087.1:29847-31229 GCA_002437435.1 Lachnospiraceae bacterium UBA6403
GCTTTGAACATTACAGACCTTATTTTACCTGCCATGCTATCTTTTATATACCTGTGAAACTGTATATTACAGATAATTAATATATCGAATTTGATACTATATATTTTTCTTTTTATAAAATAAATCAATTATTTTTAATTATCTTTTTACTGTTTCAGATAATCAGATACTGCTGTCTCATATAGATTATGACCTTCGCTGTCTATTACAACGATAACCGGAAGGTTCTCAACTGTCATCTTACGGATGGCTTCTGTTCCCAGATCATCATATGCAACAACTTCCGACTTCTTGATACATTTGGAAAGAAGTGCGCCTGCTCCACCTACAGCAGCAAAATATACTGCTTTATTCTTTACAATTGCATCAATAACCGCCTGACTTCTCTTTCCTTTTCCGATCATTCCATTCAAACCTTTTGAAAGAATGAGCGGTGTATATTTATCCATGCGACTGCTGGTTGTCGGTCCTGCTGATCCAATGACCTGACCCTCTCTTGCAGGTGTTGGTCCCAGATAATAGATTACATTTCCATCCAACTGGATCGGAAGACTGGATGTATCATTATCATTTTCGATCAATGTATCATACATTCTCTTATGTGCTGCATCTCTCGCACTGTATATAACTCCTGATATATATACATAATCTCCTGCATGAAGTTCTTCTACCTGTTTTTTATCAAATGGTGCTGTAATATACTTGTCCATTTTTCACATCTCTCTTTTTATTCTTCTATAAAATAACTTCTGTAAATCATATTTCTGCCATATAACACTTACAATGACAGCTTTTCTTATTTATTACAGAATTCTTGTTACATGTCTGTTAACATGACAACACATATTTACTGCAAGAGGCATACCTGCGATATGTGTCGCATAAGTCTCGATATTAACCGCGAGTGCTGTCGTCTTACCGCCAAGACCACCCGGTCCGATTCCTGTATGATTAACAGCATCCAGAATCTCACTTTCGATTCTTGCAATATGCTCAAATGGTGAATGTTCTCCGGCTTTTCTGGTAAGTGCTTTCTTTGCAAGTTTTGCAGCCATTTCAAAATCCCCGCCAAGACCTACACCTACAAACATTGGAGGACATGCATTTGGACCTGCATCCTTTACTGCCTGAAGGACAGCTGCTTTTACACCTTCTTCTCCATCGGCAGGCTTTAACATGAATACACGGCTCATATTCTCGCTTCCAAATCCCTTCGGTGCGATCGTGATCTCGATATTTTCACCCGGTACAATGTCATAATGTATGATTGCCGGTGTATTGTCTTTTGTATTTTCACGGATCAACGGATCTTTTACGACAGACTTACGAAGATATCCTTCTGTATATCCCTGTCTTACTCCCTCATTCACCGCATCGGTCAG
>DJPV01000087.1:31325-63492 GCA_002437435.1 Lachnospiraceae bacterium UBA6403
GGAATCTGTTCTTCTGCCGCGATGTCAAGATTCTCACATAACTGTGTCAGAATCTGTCTGCCAAGTACGCTGTCTTCTTCTGTTGCGGCATTTCTGACTGCCCTTTCCATATCTTCTGACAGTTTCAGATTTGCCTCTATACACATCTCTTTTACAGTCTGAATAATCTCATCTGTATTTATCGTACGCATCTCTTTTTCCTCTTTTTTAGTTATCTAAGAAATCATCATCATTCTTTTTATAATGTGGATCTCTCTTTTGTTTCATATATTTGTATATATGTGCAAGCAGCGTCAGAAACGCTACTGCAATGACCAGAACGATCAATATATACAGAATATCCATAATATAACTGGAAATACCTACTGTATTATTGGAAGATTCCAGAAACTTACTTAATTTGTCATTTTTCGTGACAATATTTTGTGCTTCTGTCGTTGCTTCCGTTGTTGCAACTTTAAATGCAATGCTGTTTATAGCATTATATAACCCCAAATACATTTTAGCCGGCATATCCCACCTCCAATTTTGATAGCTTTTTACCTTCTTTACAAATACCGGCCGATCTTATCCAGCCGGTATTCTTTATATTATTCTTCAGTTGAATCTTCTTCGGATGATATATCTTCCGTTTCTTCCTCCAGACCTTCTCTTTCTGAATTTTCATCGTCAAATTCTTCTTTTTGTACTTCTGTCATGGATGCTACCTTGACATTATTATCATAATTCAGGTTAATAACCTTTACACCGGAGGTTACACGTCCAAGTGTGGATATTCCATCACAGCTTGTACGGATGATGATTCCCTCTGTCGTAATGATCATAATATCATTCTCATCGGTAACGATCTTTGCTCCTACAAGATCACCGGTCTTGTCTGTGATCTTATAACATTTAACACCTTTACCACCGCGGTTCTGTGCATTAAATTCTGAGATCAGTGTCCGTTTACCCATACCATTTTCGGTAACAAGCAGGATCTTTTCTCCCTGTGAACTCATCTGCATGGAGATTACGATATCATCTTTTCCAAGATGAATACCCTTTACACCCATTGAAGTTCTTCCTGTCTGTCTGACATCCTTTTCATTGAAACGGATCGCCATACCCTTCTTTGTGATCAGGAAGATATCATCGTCTCCATTTGTTGCTTTCACTTCGATCAGTTCATCATTGTCACGCAGAACGATAGCTGTAAGTCCTGTCTTTCTGACATTCTGATATTCTGAGATATCTGTTTTCTTCACCATACCATTTCTGGTCGCCATGAACAGGTATTTACCATCTTCATAACTCTTTAACGGAATAACTGCCGTGATCTTCTCACCTGCCTGAAGCTGAAGAAGATTCACGATTGCAACACCTCTTGCTGTTCTTCCTGCTTCCGGTATCTCATATCCTTTCAGACGGTATACCCTACCGGTATTTGTAAAGAACATCAGATAATTATGTGTCGTTGTTACGATCAGATTTTCAATATAATCTTCATCGATCGTCTGCATGCCACGAATACCTTTTCCACCTCTGTTCTGTGCCTTAAAGAGGTCTTCCGGCATACGCTTGATATAACCAAGCTTTGTCATGGCTATAACGATATTTTCTCTCTCGATCAGTTCTTCATCTGTTACTTCATCAACATCTCTGCCGAGAGCAGTTCTTCTCTCATCACCATATTTCTGAGAAATAACAAGAAGCTCATCTTTGATAACTCCAAGTAATTTCTTCTCATCTGCAAGGATTGCTTTCAGATAACTGATCTTATCCATCAGCTCTTTATACTCTGCCTCTAACTTCTCACGTTCCAGACCTGTCAGAGCACGAAGTCTCATATCTACGATCGCCTGTGCCTGAACCTCTGTCAGTCCGAATCGTTCCATTAATGAATTCTTCGCATCCTGTACACTCTTGGAACTACGGATAATGTTGATAACTTCATCGATATTATCGAGTGCGATCAGCAATCCCTGTAAAATATGTGCTCTTTCCTCTGCCTTATTCAGATCATACTTTGTACGTCTGGTTACGACATCTTCCTGATGCTTCAGATAATATCCAAGCATCTGGCTGATATTTAAAATCTTTGGAACACCATCTACAAGTGCCAGCATATTAACACCAAATGTATCCTGAAGCTGTGTATGTTTATACAGCTGATTCAGAAGTACATTTGCATTTGTATCTTTCTTTAATTCGATGACAACGCGAATACCTTCTCTGGATGATTCATCTCTTACATCCGTGATTCCATCTACACGCTTGGTTTTTACAAGTTCCACGATCTTCTGGATCAGTAAAGCCTTGTTTACCATGTATGGAAGTTCTGTTACTACGATCTTATGCTTGCCATTTGGCATTGCTTCGATATCTGTAACGGCACGAACCTTGATCTTACCACGACCGGTTCTGTATGCCTCTTCTATTCCACGATGTCCAAGGATCTCTGCTCCCATAGGAAAATCAGGTCCTTTTATGATCTGCATGATCTCATCGATAGAAGTTTCTCTGTCTTCTTCTATACGATTGTCAATGATTTTTACAGTTGCACCAATTACTTCCTTTAAATTATGTGGTGGAATATTGGTAGCCATACCAACCGCGATACCTGTTGTACCATTCACTAATAGATTAGGAAAACGTGATGGAAGTACTGTAGGTTCTTTTTCTGTCTCATCAAAGTTTGGTACGAAATCAACGGTATCTTTATTGATATCAGCTAACATTTCCATACTGATCTTTGATAATCTTGCCTCTGTATATCGCATAGCAGCAGCGCCATCACCATCTTCTGAACCAAAGTTACCATGACCATCTACCAATGGATATCTTGTATTCCAGTCCTGAGCAAGTTTTACGAGAGCATCATAGATGGAACTGTCTCCGTGTGGATGATATTTACCCATGGTATCACCGACGATACGGGCACATTTACGATGTGGCTTATCCGGACCATTATTCAGTTCTATCATTGAGTGAAGAATTCTTCTCTGAACAGGCTTCAAACCATCTCTTACATCAGGAAGTGCTCGTGCTGCAATAACACTCATGGCATAATCTATATAAGACCGCTCCATAGTCTTCTTGAGTCCGACTTCACTTATTTTGTCAAAAATCTTATCGTCATCCATGTTCTTCTCCCTTTCGTTTAAATGTCAAGATTCTTAACGAACTTGGCATTTGTCTCTATGAACTGTCTTCTAGGTTCAACTTTATCTCCCATCAGTACATTAAAGGTCATATCAATTTCTGATTCATCGTCATCATCGATAGCAACTTTTAATAAAATTCTCTTTTCCGGATCCATGGTTGTTTCCCATAACTGTTCTGCATCCATTTCACCAAGACCTTTATATCGCTGAATCTTGTTCGACTGATCTCGTCCAACTTCATTCAGTATACTGTTCAGTTCATCATCACTGTAGGCATACCAGATCTTCTTGTTCTTCTCCAGCTTATAAAGTGGTGGCTGTGCCAGATATACATGTCCTTTTCGAATCAGATCCGGCATAAACCGATAGAAGAACGTCAGAAGCAGGGTCGCGATATGAGCACCATCTACATCGGCATCCGTCATAATGATGATCTTGTTATATCTGAGTTTATCAATATCAAAATTCTCATGAATACCTGTACCAAATGCTGTTATCATCGCTTTGATCTCGGCATTTTCAAGAATTCGATCAATTCTTGCTTTTTCTACATTTAAGATTTTACCACGAAGTGGAAGAATTGCCTGTGTTGCACGAGATCTTGCTTTCTTTGCAGAACCACCGGCGGAATCTCCCTCTACGATGTAGATCTCACAATTCTTTGGATCTTTATCGGAACAATCTGCAAGTTTTCCAGGAAGTGCCATATTATCTGCAAGATTTGCTTTTCTTGCTACATCTCTGGCTCTTCTTGCAGCAATTCTTGCACGCTGCGCCATTACTGATTTATTAATAATAATCTTTGCTATATTTGGATTCTGCTCTAAGAAGTAAGTAAGCTGTTCACTTACGATACTTTCTACTACAGGTCTTACTTCTGAATTTCCAAGCTTCTGCTTTGTCTGACCCTCAAACTGAGGCTCACTTATCTTAACAGATACGATAGCAGACAGACCCTCTCGCAGATCTTCACCTGACAAATTATCTTCCTTTTCTTTTAACAGATTATTTTTTCTTGCATAATCATTGAAAATCTTAGTAATAGCTGATTTGAAACCTGTTAAGTGCGTACCACCTTCTGGTGTATTAATATTATTTACATAACTGTGTATCATTTCGTTATAGGAATCATTATGCTGCATAGCGACTTCTACATAAACACCATCTTTGAGTCCTTCACAGTAGATTACTTTATCATAGAGTGCTTCTCTGTGTCTGTTCATGTATTCAACAAACTCTTTGATACCTCCCTCATAATGGAAATGTCTCTCCTTTGGAGGATCTACACGAAGATCTGTTAATGTGATTTTTAATCCCTTTGTAAGAAAAGCAGTCTCACGAAGTCTTGTTCTTAATGTATCATAATCATAGATCCAGTCATCAAAAATAGTCTTATCCGGAAGAAATGTTACCTTTGTTCCTGATTTATCTTCCGGTGCATCTGCAATAATCTGCAATGCACTATCTACATTACCTCGCTTATAAGTCTGTTTATATACATGACCATCTCTTGTAACTTCAACCTCTAACCATTCAGAAAGTGCATTTACGACAGAAGCACCTACACCATGAAGACCGCCGGATACCTTATATCCTCCACCACCGAACTTACCACCGGCGTGAAGAACGGTAAATACTACTTCCAGTGCTGATTTTCCGGTTTTCTCCTGAATACCTACAGGAATACCACGTCCATTATCAACAACCGTTATGGAATTATCAGGGTTAATAAAAACTTCTATGTGATTACAATAACCAGCCAGAGCTTCATCTACAGAATTATCAACGATCTCGTAAACAAGATGATGCAATCCTCTTGTAGACGTACTTCCTATGTACATTCCCGGTCTTTTTCTGACAGCTTCAAGTCCTTCCAGAACCTGTATCTGTTCAGCATCATAATTATTTGACATTTTTTTCCTCCTTAATATTCCAAAACATCACGGAACTTATTTCTTCGTAACGGTTCCGTTCATAACATGATACACATTGTTAATAACTACTTGTTCTTTTATAAAATCATCATAACCCGTACAGGTTATAATCGTTTGGATATCTTTGATCTCCTCCAATAATGCTTCTCTCCTGCTGCTGTCAAGTTCTGACATAACATCATCTAAGAGAAGTATAGGATTGTCATTTATAATATTCTTTACCAGTTGTATCTCTGCAATTTTAAGAGAAAGAGCAACTGTTCTCTGCTGTCCCTGTGATCCGAATCTTCTCGCGTCGATTCCATTAATCATAAACATGATATCATCTCTGTGAGGACCTGTCTGGGTACTCATATAATTCAGATCTACATGAACCTTATCTTCTAATACCTTTTCAAATTCATCTTCACCTACATTTTTATCATAGATGATTTCCAGTTTTTCTTTTCCGGAAGTAAGCTTTGAATGGATATCTCCAATCAGATTATTTAACATCGTTATAAAATTCTGTCTTTCTTTTATAACTTTTTTCCCATAATCAACTAACTGTATATTCCACACATCTAAAGTATCCATCAGATTCTTATTGTAGGCAATCTGCTTTAACAGATTATTTCTCTGATTCAATATCTTTAAATAAGATGAAAGGTTCTGATAATATAATCTGCTTAATTGGCATAATTCCAGATCCAGAAAGCGTCTTCTTTCAGAAGGACCATTTTTTATTATAGATAAATCCTCCGGTGAAAAAAATATCACATTTAATAAACCAAAAAGTTCAGTTGTACGTCTGATAGGTAGTCCATCTATAGCAACACCCTTATTCTTGTTTTTACGTAAATGCATATCAATTCGATGACTTATATCACTTTTTTTAATGCAAAGACGTATATGTGACTCTTCTTTTCCTATTTTTATGATCTCCTTATCCTTACTTCCACGATGGGATTTGGTTGTGGCTGCCATATAGATAGATTCCAGTATATTTGTCTTTCCCTGTGCATTATCACCGTACAAAATATTTGTATTCTTATCGAATGTGATGAATAACTCATCATAATTTCTATAGTTGTTAATATTCAGTGATTCTACATACATACTATCTACCAGCCACACATAAAGAATTATTTCTGGATACTTATCTTATCTCCATCAAATTCTACTTCGTCTCCATCATACAGTTTTTTTCCTCTCCTGGTCTCAATCTCACCATTTACGATGACAAGACCCTGAGATATAACCTCTTTTGCTTCTACTCCAGACTCTACAAAACCGGCTGCCTTTAACGCCTGACCCAGTTTTATAAATTCATCTCTCAGCTTGATTATTTCCATTTTTTCTTATCTCCAATCCAGGATTATCTGCTTCCGATACCCATTGGAAGAATCAGATAAATATAACTTTCTTCTTCATCCTTTATTACACAAGGGGATTTTGTATTATTCATATATATAGTTATATCATCATCTTCAATTGCACGAATCGCATCCATTAAGAACTTTGGATTGAATCCGATGATAATATTACTTCCCTCTTTATGAATTTCTATTTCTTCATTCATTGAACCGATCAGAGAATCAATCTTCAGATATAACATGTTATCTTCTATCGTAAGCTTGATCGGTTTCTTATCTGATTCTTTGATCAGAAGGGAAGAACGATCAAGGCAGTCAAGAAATTCTCTCTTGTTGATCGTAAACTTAATCTGATAATCAACATTTAACATATTATCGATTCTGAAAAATTCTCCCTCAACCAGACGGGATACAACCTTTGTACGATCAAATTCAAATAATATATTATTCTCGGCAAAGTATATATTTACATCATCATCTACTCCACCATTTACAATCTTGCTGATATAACTGAGTGCCTTTCCGGGAACAATAACTTTTACATCTTCACTTTCCTTCTTCAGTTCGACATTTCTAATAGCAATTCTATGGCCATCAATTGCTACTACACGAAGACGGTTATTTGAAACCTCAAATAATTCACCGGTCATAACATTGTTATATTCACTGTCTGAGATAGAGAAAATTGTCTGGTTAATGATCTCTCTTAATGTAAACTGTGAAATAGTTATATATTTAGATTTTTCTACAACAGGAAGACTGGAGAAATCTTCTCCTGATTTTCCGGCTATCGTAAATAATGATTTTTCACATTTAATAGTCGTCTTAAAATCTTCATTTGTCTCCATATGTATCTCACTGTCTGGCAGCTTACGAACGATATCGGATAAAAGCTTTGCTTCGATCGCAACCTTTCCTTCTTCTATAACAGTTCCCTCAACATATGATTCAATACCGATCTCCATATCATTTGCTGTAAGTTTGATATTTCCATTTTCAGCTTCTATAAAGATACATGAAAGAATTGGATGTGTAGTTTTTGTAGATACAGCTTTTGAAACATTACTAATTCCCTGCATCAATTTTCCCTTCATACACGAAATCTTCATTTTGTTTATAACTCCTTTCCCGGTTGGACTCTACATATATATTTATAAAATAAAGTAGTAATAAAAGTAGTAGTAGGTGTGGATTTGTTGAAACTCTTAAAATGCCTTATAAAATATAATAAAATCAATTATGTGACTATGTTAATGAGGTTCTTTTTACATGTTAACTTAAAGCAAGTTATTAACATATATAAATCGTCTGAATTGATTGAATTGTCAGATACTAACATTTCATAACAACATTACAGACATTCATCCACATATAATTAACATCAGCTGTGAGGGCTGAGCTTCTTCATGATCACGTCTATAGTTTCAGCATATTCAGGATCATTTGAGATTCTTTCTTCTACTCTCTTGATGTTGCTTAATACAGTGGAGTGATCCTTTCCTCCAAATACATCACCGATCGTTTTAAGTCCTTTTGTGGTGAACTTACGGCAGAGATACATGGATATCTGTCTGGCATTTGCAACATCCTGACTACGTTTTGAAGATTTGATATCATCTACACTGATATTTAAGTGTTCGGAAACGGTATTAATGATGAGATCAGGTGTGATCGTTACATTTGTTTCCTTGGATATCATATCTTTTAATATGTTCTTTGCAAGATTTTCGGTTATGGTGACATTTCCAAGTTCGGCGTAGACGCTGATCTTGTTTAATGCACCTTCCAGTTCTCTTACATTATAAGTAACGTTATTTGCGATGTATTCGAGAATGTTATCACTGATATTTTTATATCCGTTCATCTCTACTTTGTTTTTAAGGATCGCCATTCTTGTCTCATAATCAGGAGCATGAATATCGATAGGTACACCCCATTCAAATCTGGAACGAAAACGCTCCTCCAGAGTTTTGATCTCTTTTGGTGGTTTATCTGAAGACAGGATGATCTGTTTACCTTCATCGTGAAGTGCATTGAAGGTATCGAAAAATTCCTGCTGTGTACTCTCTTTACCTATGAGGTACTGAATATCATCAATCAGTAAGACATCGACGGTTCTGTATTTTTCCCGAAATTCATCTGTCTTGTTTTTTTTGATCGCTTCTACGATCTCATTTGTGAATTTATTGGAAGGTACATAGAGAACCTTCATATTCTTATTATGCTGTAAGATATAATGTGCGATCGACTGCATCAGATGTGTTTTACCAAGACCTGCTCCACCATATAAGAAAAGTGGATTGAATTTGTCCAGTCCCGGTGAATCTGCGACAGCCAGACATGTAGCATGGGCGAGCTTATTACTCTCACCTACGACAAATGTTTCAAATGTATATTTTGGGTAAAGATTACTTTTTGTAATTGCCTCGTTGTATTCTTCAGATGTGACGATTTCTTTTGAATCGTTTTTGAGATTACTTTCAAGATCAATGACAACTTCGATAGAATCGTCCTGGAGAACTTCTCTTATAGAAGTAACCAGAAACATATCGTACATTTTCTTGTTGATAAATTCTATGCCCCTTGCTCCCATCTGTTCATCAATCGTAAAATACAGTTTTTTTCCTTCAACAGAGTATAGCTTCAAAGGCTTTATCCATGTATTAATTACGATATGGGATAATCCATGTTCAGTCTCAAGAAGGGAGAGAATCTCGTCCCATTTTGATAATATCAATTCCTTCATTCTTACGAAAATCCTTTCAGTCCATTCGTTGTATCTATGGAGTTATAGGCATAGAACCACGTATTTATATCTTATAACAAAATGACCATTTTTTCAAGTTATATTACCCTCTTATGGGCACTTGATAAAAATTTTCTATATAATAGGAAGAAACTCATTTTATAATATGACAGGAAATTGTTTTGTAACAGATTGAAAATAAGTTACATAATAATTATGAAAAAGTATTGTTATGTTAAGTAATAAAAATGTTACCTAATAAATTGTGAACATCAAAATATAAGATAAAATATAGATTTATGGAAGAATGAAAACAACAAATCCAGATGTTATCCACATGTTATTCACAATTTGTGGATAACATTATGTAAATTGATTATGGTAAAGTACATATCAATGGATAAATGTGGAAAAAAAGAAAAAACACTAGATTTTGTATTTAAAAATTATATAGACACCAATTTTTAAAAATAAAAAAATCACATTTTTTTAACTAAGTGTTTTATAGTGTAAAAACCCTTGATTTTAAAGGAAAAATTCAAAAAAAACTTGACTGTATGTGGTTATTTATTTATAATATGCAAGGACTTTATAGGTATCTGTATGTGTTCGTCTGAGTCTGTTATAAACAGAAGAAATGAATGGATGTGGATAAATAATGGTCATAATAATTAAAGGAGGTGTATAGATATGAAGATGACTTTCCAGCCTAAGAAGAGACAGAGATCAAAAGTACATGGTTTCAGAAAGAGAATGAGTACTGCTAATGGCAGAAAGGTACTGGCCGCTAGACGAGCTAAGGGTAGAAAGAAATTATCAGCATAGGTCACAAGGTTGTGGCCTTTTTTAGTTTTTCTAATTTTCAATCAATGATTTGGTGGTTATGTTATGAGTAATTTTATTACGTTAAAAAACAGCAGAGAGTTTGGCAGTGTTTATAACACAAAGGATTCGGTGGCCAATAAATATTTAGTTATGTATCTGAGAGCCAACAGCTTGGAATACAATAGACTTGGAATCTCTGTTAGTAAAAAAGTTGGTAACAGTGTGGTAAGACACAGGGTAACCAGATTGATTAGAGAAGCTTACCGATTAAACAAAGACTGTATCCGCAGTGGTTATGACATTGTGTTCGTTGCCAGAGTAACAGCGAAGGACAAGGGGTATCATGAGATCGAAAGTGCCATGATGCATCTGTTCATGCTGAAGAAGCTGACGATAGTCAGAGATGGTGAAAATTCAAAATGAAAAAAATGTTAATTCGTTTAATCAGATTTTATCAGAGGTATTTGTCCATGTTAAAAGGACATCCTACCTGCAAGTATTTTCCAACCTGTTCACAATATGCGATCGAAGCTTTGGAAAAGTATGGCGTGATAAAAGGTGGCCTCCTGGCTGTATGGAGAATACTTAGATGTAATCCTTTTTCTAAAGGAGGATATGATCCCGTTCCATAAAGGAGGACAAGATGTTTCTAACAGTAGAAGACGGTCTGATTTTAGGACCGATATGTTGGTTATTTGGTAAGATATTTGATCTGATGTATAAATTGATAGAACTTATCAGTAACAGCATGGGAATAGGATATGTTAATCTTAGTATCTGCGTTATCTTATTTACGTTTTTCATAAGAGCTTGTTTGTTCCCATTGAATTTCAAGCAGCAGAAATCTTCTAAGATTATGAATTTTATCCAGCCGGAGATTAATAAGGCAACAAAGAAGTATAACAATAAAACAGATCAGGAATCCCTGATGAAGAAGCAGCAGGAAACACAGAAGATCCAGAAGAAGTATGGTGTAAGTCTTACATCCGGATGTCTTCCAACCCTGATCCAGCTTCCTGTATTCTATGGTCTGTATCGTGTTATACAGAACATTCCTGCTTATGTAGGAGATGTGAAGGACAAGTATAGCAATATTGTAGATATTTTGAGTACGAAAACAGATTATATACAAGCAATATCTGATGTAGCAAAAGAGTCAAAGGTAAGTACCGTTTCAGCGGCTCTTAAACAAATGGGTGATGAACCTACAAAAAATCAGATTATTGATGTTCTTGATAAGTTTGCTCAGAGTGACTGGAAAAATCTCATAGATAATTTAGGACTTTCAAATAATAGTGATCTTTCAAATTATGTTAATCAAATACATGATATGAATCAGTTTTTGTTTGGACTGAATATTGCAGATGCTCCTGGACTGAAGCTTTCAGTAGCACTGATTGTTCCAATTCTTTCAGCAGTATTGCAGTTTGTATCTTCTAAGATCAGCATGAATGCATCCAAGAATAATGCAAATGCAAATGATCCTACAGCAGCACAGGCTAACAGCATGATGAATATGATGACTTACGGTATGCCGCTTATGTCATTATTTATCTGTATTAACCTGCCAATTGCTATTGGTCTTTACTGGATCATAGGTTCTGTTATTACGATTATCACACAGCTTATTATCAACAATTACTATAATAAGTGTGATAAAGAAGCAGTTCTTGAGAAATGTAAAGAAAAAGCAGCTAAGAAGCAGGCAAAGAAAGAAGCAAAGCATCCTGGTAAGAAGTCATTCTATGAGAGAATGATGGATGCTCAGAATGGTAATGTAAGTTCAGATAGTACCCAGTCTGAAAGTATTAACAGAATGGCATCTTCAAGACTGAAAAGTTATACGAATCCGACAGTTGATGAAGTGAAACAATCAGAAAACAACGTTCATTACAAATCTGGAAGCATTGGTTCCAAAGCAAATATCATGCTTCAGTATCAGAATAAGAGTAATGATAAGGGAGGAAATAAATAATGGAGTTTGTAGAATTTAAAGGTAAAACTTTAGATGAGGCACTTATGCAGGCAAGCGTTGAGCTTGGATGTGCCAGTACAGACCTGGAATATAATGTAGTCAGTGAGGGAAGCACAGGTTTTCTTGGACTGATCGGTTCAAAGCCATTTGTCATCAGTGCCAGAAAGAAGAAAACATTTGTGGATGATGTAAGAGAATATCTTGAAACATTATTCAAGGCTATGGATATTCAGGCTGACATCAAGATCGAGTTTAATGAGACAGATAATCTTCTTGATATCGATGTAGAAGGTCCTGAAATGGGTATTCTGATCGGTAAGAGAGGACAGACATTAGATGCACTCCAGTATCTGATCAGTCTCGCAGTAAACAAGAAGAGTGACTCTTATATCAGAGTAAAGCTTGATACAGAGAATTACAGAGCAAGAAGAAAAGAGACTCTTGAAAATCTTGCCAAGAACATTGCATTCAAGGTAAAGAGAACAAAGCGTTCATTTGCACTTGAACCAATGAATCCTTATGAGAGAAGAATTATCCACGCTACTTTACAGAATGATAAGTATGTATCTACAAGAAGCGAGGGTGAAGAACCATATCGTAAGGTTATCGTATATTTAAAGAAATACGACAGAAATAACAAATAATAAAGTATCTTGCTAACAGATACTTATATAAAACAGAAAAACATATGTAAATGTGGATTTCTGAAAAATAAGATTTCCGGAAAATGAAAAATCAGGGTAACTGCTCTGATGAATCGACTTCCGGAAATTTTTTTTTAGGGATAGAAAAAAAGTATGTATAGGTGTATTATCTAAAAGTATGTTAGTATAAATAAAATGATATGATATTGTAATATAATATATGTTATCTGTTATGTCAGTGAATGATGTATAGAATATTGATCAGATAGAAACAGGAGAAATCATATGCTTGTAAATGATACGATTGCTGCGATCGCAACCGGTATGGGAAATGCCGGGGTTGGTATTATAAGGATCAGTGGTAAGAATGCAGTTGAAGTCGCTTCAAAGGTGTTTAGACCGGAAAATAAAGAGAAAAAAATAGAGAGCATGAAAAGCTATATGGCAGCATTTGGACAGGTATATGATGGCGATAAAGAGCTGGACGAGGGTATTTTGCTTCTGATGCGTGCTCCGCATACTTATACATGTGAAGATGTATGTGAGTTACAGTGTCATGGTGGAATGGTTGTATTAAGAAATGTACTTGCCGCTGTAATTAAGAATGGTGCAAGACTTGCAGAACCGGGAGAATTTACCAAGCGGGCATTCTTAAATGGAAGAATCGATCTGTCACAGGCAGAATCTGTTATGGATCTGATCAGTGCCAAGAATGATTTTGCTGTGAAATCTTCACTTATGCAGCTTCGTGGTGATCTGAAGGATAAGATCATAGATATGAGAGAACAGATTTTATATAATGTGGCATTTATAGAATCTGCACTTGATGATCCGGAACATTATAGTCTGGATGGTTACCCACAAAAACTACAAACAATTGTGGATAAGTTGGGTGATAATGTGGATAAATTATTGAGAACTTTTGATAACGGAAGAATCTTAAAAGAGGGAATCAAGACTGTTATCGTAGGCAAACCAAATGCAGGAAAATCCTCACTTCTCAACATGTTTTTGGGAGAAAACAGAGCAATCGTTACAGATATTGCAGGAACGACAAGAGATACCTTAGAGGAAGTTGTCAACATAAATGGTATTATACTGAACATTGTGGATACAGCAGGTATTCGGGATACCGAAGATATTGTGGAAAAGATGGGTGTGGATAAGGCATTGAAATTTGCTTCACAGGCAGATCTGATCTTATATGTGATTGATGGATCTGTACCATTAGATGACAACGACAGGCAGATAATATCAGAGATTAAGGACAAAAATGTCATTGCCATTATGAATAAAAATGACTTACAAACAGTTGTGGATAAAATGTGGATAACATGCGAACTTGGTTGTGATATCGTTGAGTTATCTGCTTCTACCGGGGATGGAAAAGAAAAATTATATGATCTGCTAAATGACAAATTTTTCTCCGGTGAACTGGAGTATAATGACCAGTTGTATATCACAAATGCGAGACACAAAGAAGAACTGATGAAGACAAGAGAAAGTCTTTTAAAGGTAAGAGAAAGCATCGATATGGGTATGGAGGAGGATTTCTTCTCCATCGACCTGATGGATGCTTATGAACATCTGGGACTCATTATAGGAGAAACGAACAGAGATGATCTTGCAGATAAGATATTTGAAGAATTCTGCATGGGTAAATAGGAGGATGGATAAATGCCAGTGGTTGAAGAAAATTATGATGTGGTAGTTGTTGGTGCCGGTCATGCAGGTTGTGAAGCTGCACTTGCTTCTGCCCGTCTTGGACTTGAAACGATTCTGTTTACAGTGAGCATGGACAGTGTAGCCATGATGCCCTGCAATCCAAATGTAGGTGGAAGTTCAAAAGGACATCTGGTAAGAGAACTGGATGCACTCGGTGGAGAGATGGGTAAGAATATTGATAAGACGTATATTCAGTCCAAAATGTTAAATGCGTCAAAAGGGCCTGCTGTTCATTCTCTCCGTGCACAGGCAGATAAAGCTAATTATTCCCGTACAATGAAACATACATTGGAGAATACCGATCATCTGGTATTACGTCAGGCAGAGGTAACAGAATTGATGGTTGAGGATAGTGTGATTAAGGGTGTTAAGACATTTTCCGGTGCAACCTATTATGCGAAGACTGTTATTCTCTGTACAGGTACTTATCTGAAAGCAAGATGTATCTATGGAGATGTAGTAAATCATACAGGACCAAATGGACTTATGGCAGCCAATCATTTATCTGATTCCATGAAAGAGGCCGGAATCGGTATCCGCCGGTTTAAGACAGGTACACCTGCAAGACTGGATAAGAGAACGATCGACTTCTCCCAGATGGAAGAACAAAAGGGAGATGAGCATATCGTTCCATTTTCATTTACAAATACAGAAGAAGATATCAAGCGGGATCAGGTATCCTGCTGGCTTTGTTATACAAATGAGAAGACACATGAGATCATTCGTGAGAATATCAATCGTTCTCCATTGTTTTCCGGTGTGATCGAGGGTACAGGTCCAAGATACTGCCCTTCGATCGAGGACAAGGTTATGAAGTTCCCGGATAAGACGAGACATCAGATATTCATAGAGCCGGAAGGTGAATTTACAAATGAGATGTATATGGGTGGAATGTCCAGTTCTCTTCCTGAGGATGTTCAGTATAAGATGATACGGAGTATGAAGGGTCTTGAGAATGTCAGGATCGTAAGAAATGCTTATGCGATCGAGTATGATTGTATCTGTGCGATCAATCTGAAACATTCGCTGGAATTTAAGGATGTGGATGGTTTATTTGGCGCAGGTCAGTTAAATGGAAGTTCCGGTTATGAGGAAGCAGCAGCGCAGGGACTTATGGCTGGTATCAACGCAGCCAGAAAGGTACTTGGAAAAGAGCCTGTCGTACTGGATCGTTCACAGGCTTATATCGGTGTGCTGATCGATGATCTGGTTACAAAGGAGACAAAAGAACCATATCGTATGATGACTTCCAGAGCAGAATATCGTCTGTTGTTAAGACAGGATAATGCAGATCTTCGTCTGACCGATATCGGTCATGATATCGGATTGATCGATGATGAAAGATATGAGAAGTTCTGTCAGAAGCGTACAATGATCGAAGAAGAAACAAAGCGTTTAAATGAAACAATGGTTGGTGGAAACAGTAAGATTCAGAAATTCTTACGTTCTATGGATACAACGGAGTTAAAGACAGCCGTAAGTCTTGCAGAGCTGATCCGCAGACCGGAGCTTTCTTACGAGAAGATCGCACCGATCGATCCGGAGAGACAGCTGTTGCCTGCGGATGTGATCGAACAGATCGATATATCGATCAAATATGAAGGATATATCAAGAGACAGACAGAACAGGTACATCAGTTTAAGAAGCTGGAAAAGAGAATGATCCCGGCTGATCTGGATTATGATGATGTATCAAATCTTCGAAAAGAAGCCAGACAGAAATTAAAAGATATCAAACCGGAAAATATCGGTCAGGCATCCAGAATCTCCGGTGTATCACCGGCAGATATATCCGTGCTTTTGGTTTATCTGAAAATGAAACAGTATGGTGGAGAGTCTGAAGATAAATAACAGAACAGATATGACAAGTATATAAAATTATTTGTTGGCAAGTGTTGATTTTTGAAATATATAAAATATGTGTTGAGAATGATATAGAAGGGATATCACAATATGGATCGACTAAGTGAATTAGCAAAGAAGATAGATATTGAATTAAGTGACTATCAGTTAGATCAGTTTCAGAAATATTATGAGCTTCTGGTAGAGTGGAATAAGGTTATGAACCTGACAGCCATCACAGAGAAGGAAGATGTCATTATAAAGCATTTTGCAGATAGTCTCCTGCTTGCGAAATATAAAAAGCTGGATGAATCTTTGTCAGTCATAGATGTGGGGACCGGAGCAGGATTTCCCGGAATACCACTTAAGATAGCATTTCCGGGCTTAAAGGTAACATTGATGGATTCCCTGAATAAGCGCGTAAAATTCCTGAATGAGGTTATCCATGTGCTTGAGCTGGATGATATAGAAGCTGTTCACAGCAGAGCTGAGGATGGTGGAAGAAATGCACAGTATCGTGAGAAATATGATCTTGCGGTATCAAGGGCAGTTGCAAATCTTTCTTCTTTATCAGAATTCTGTATGCCATTTGTAAAGACTGGTGGATATTTTATTCCATATAAAGCATCAGGACTGGATGAGGAAATTTATGCAGGAAAAAAGGCTATTCGTATCCTTGGCGGGCAGGTGGAGAATATCTTCCATACAACGATACCGGATACAGATATGGAGCGCTGTTTTGTATTCGTAAAGAAGATAGCATCAACACCGGAGGAGTATCCGAGAAAAGCCGGAACAGCAACAAAGAAACCTCTTGGTGTGAAAGAGAAATAAAGAAGATATAACAGGGTGAAAAATATATAATGGCAATGAAAGATATTTAATAAAAATGGAGCAGATCTTTATAAATCTGCTCCATTTTTATAGGAAATATACAGAGAAATGAACTGTTCGTATTATTATCAAATGTTAGAGTATTATCTTGCAGCACGGGTGTGCCGTTTTTCTTTACGTCTTTCTCGAATTTCTACCTGTTTTTGTTTGATCGCTTCAACACCATTTTTATCTATCGGTTTAATAGTTTTAACAACATAGTATTTTCCGTTGTCAAGTGGTTTGAATTTTATCTTTCCACTGAAATAACCGTGATGCCAGCATTTGCCTGCACAAATATAAGAAGATGGGCTGTTTGAAAACCATTCAAGCTTTTTATTGATCTTTTTGTTGCATTTATAGCACCGTATACAGGTAATATCTTTATCGTCCATTGCTTCCTGTTTGCTTGAAAATTCTCTTGTAATGTATTCATACTGATTATTATGTATGGCTATAATTTCTTCTTCTTTTTTTGTAGGATGCATATACAGATCAAAACTGTATAAATCTTTCAGATTTTTTGGATGCATCTCTTTTAAAACAAGAGCTGTGTATCTGGCATCATTTACTGCAGAATGGAATGGTTCATCTTCCGGTATATTGAAATCGGCAACTGCTTTTTCCAGTTTGCTGACTGTAGAACCGGTTGGGTCAACCATATTTGCATATATCTGCTGGAGATTTAAAAATTTTAATGGGCGAGGAAGCTTGTCCATGTAGTAGAAAGCCATATTTGTCTGTAATTCGGTAAGATCCATCGGACCCCAGGTACAGAAGATATAATCTTTGCCGCACCATTCCAGAAATTCAGTACAGACTTCTTTGAAGCCTCTTCCTTTTGTCAGATCTGTTTCATCATAATTTAAAATAGTTTTGATTTTCGAATGTAATTTTTTATAGATCCGAGGTTTTATCAAACTGGAATATTCATCAATAATTCGGTAATTCTTATCTACCTTGACAGCACCGATCTCGATAATTTCAAAAGGCATTCGGGGATGTTCTCCGATATGACCGGAATAACTTTGATTCCACTCAAGATCCATTACAATATAGTTCATGTGTATTGATCCTTTAATTCGTACTACAAAAATATACAAAGTGTATTTTCTGTTTGCTTTATATAAAATATGAGAATTTCTAATTTAGAAATCACATAAAAAATGCACCTGGCGGGATTCGAACCCACGGCCTTCCGCTTAGGAGGCGGACGCTCTATCCTGCTGAGCTACAAATGCAGATAGATGGGTAAAAATTAATAAAAACCCTAACATTACTATGATACCTAAGAATATTAGAAATGTCAATTTTTAAAAAATGACATTTCCCTGAAGCCAGATCTCGCCTTTAAAACGTCGTCCCGGTGCCGGAAGACCAAGAAGATCTTTTTCATTTATAGCTATGGTCATAAGCATCTCGTTTGTTTCGACATTTAGAAGATAGACATTATCATGTGTATAGTCATTTTTACATAAGGTATAGTCCAGAATATTACCGATAATAGAATAATGTTCTGTTTCAATACCATATGGCATGAAATTTGTTTCTACAATGGAAAGAATGTCTTCATAATGTGAACGGCGATTTATCTGTGTATAGACATCCATATCATCTAATGTCAGACTCTCCATTGCCGCGCGGTCACCCTGTCTGGCAGCTTCTATCAGTTTGTTTCGATTAGCAGAAGAATGTTTGTGTTCTTTTGTTGATGGTGGAAACTGTTCTACATCAAGAATGATCTTGCCGTTCGTGGACAGACCGGACATGTAAGCCTTATTTATCAGGTGGTTTGAGTAGTTCATCCATTTAGTATTTACATAGTCGGATACATTGGTAAGAAAGAAGATAAGTGTCATACCAAGATTATAATCTTCACATACACCGGAAAAAGATTCCTTATCTCCATGCTTTTCTATATAGATCCGTTCCTGATTCATAATGGAAGAACTGCGGACATAAGGAAAGTAATACTCAAATGAAACAGTATCATCAATATCCATCTCACCAACGAGAGAAATACCGAAGCCTTCTCCAAAATCTTTAGTCAGCTGGACAAGACGAGTGTCTGCATCAACAGTTACGATTTTTTTTGTTGTTGGATAGGCTATGATTTCATTTGTGATTGGAGTTAATTGCCTTCTGTTCTTTATATCGGAAAAACCAATTGAACGTAGATAACTGTGCATACAGACACCTCCTGTCTTTTATTTTTATAATTTATCCTAATTTACTATAGTCAAAAAAGTATATTTTAATATTAAGCTTCAATCTTGTCCTTTCCACCCATGTATGGACGAAGTGCTTCCGGAATTCTTACTGAGCCATCTGCCTGAAGGTTGTTCTCAAGGAAAGCAATTAACATTCTAGGTGGAGCAACAACAGTGTTATTTAAGGTGTGTGCAAGGTACTTCTTACCATCTTCACCCTTTACACGGATCTGAAGTCTTCTTGCCTGAGCATCACCCAGATTTGAACAACTGCCAACTTCAAAGTATTTCTTCTGACGTGGAGACCATGCTTCTACATCAAGTGATTTAACTTTCAGATCAGCGAGGTCACCTGAGCAACATTCCAATGTACGAACAGGAATATCAAGTGAACGGAAAAAATCAACTGTGTTCTTCCATAATTTGTCAAACCACATCTTGCTTTCTTCCGGCTTACATACAACGATCATTTCCTGCTTTTCAAACTGGTGGATACGGTATACACCACGTTCCTCAATACCGTGAGCACCTTTTTCTTTTCTGAAGCAAGGTGAGTAACTGGTTAATGTTTTTGGAAGTTCTTCTTCCGGAATAATCTGGTCAATGAATTTACCGATCATAGAATGCTCGGATGTACCGATCAAGTAAAGGTCTTCACCTTCGATCTTATACATCATGGCATCCATTTCTGCAAAACTCATAACACCTGTAACGACATTGCTTCGAATCATAAAAGGAGGGACACAGTAGGTAAATCCTCTGTCAATCATGAAGTCTCTTGCATAAGAGATAACAGCGGAATGAAGTCTTGCGATATCGCCCATCAGATAGTAAAAACCGTTTCCTGCTACACGTCTTGCTGAATCAAGATCAAGTCCGTGAAGACGTTCCATGATTTCTGAATGATATGGAATTTCAAAGTCAGGAACGACCGGTTCACCGAAACGCTCAATCTCTACATTTTCAGAATCATCCTTACCAATAGGGACAGATGGATCAATGATATTTGGAATGACCATCATGATCTCTTTTACCTTTGCCTGAAGTTCAGTTTCTTTTTCCTGTAATTCAGATAAGCGTTCAGCCTGCTCTGTTACCTGTTTTTTAACTTCTTCAGCTTCTTCCTTTTTACCTTGAGCCATTAAAGCACCGATCTGCTTGGACAGTTTATTTCTATTTGCTCTCAGATCATCAGCTTCCTGCTGGGTAGCTCTTGCCTGTGCATCAAGTTCGATTACTTCGTCAACAAGTGGAAGCTTGCTGTCCTGAAATTTGTTTTTAATGTTCTGTTTTACTACATCTGAATTCTCTCTTAAAAATTTAATGTCTATCATTTTTTGATATTCCTCCTGGTTTATATGAATAATGTATGTTCATATATTTTTATATTTTTTGACTAGTGTCAATTTTATTTCAATTAATTATTATTGTTCAATTATGTCTGCAATTTCCTCATCCAGAGTTTTTGCACGTTCGATTGCTTCTTTTTCCTCATCAGAGAGAGCAACGTAAGATTCTCCACGAATCAGTTCTTTGGCATATGCAAAACATCCCTCTCTGGAATGCATACAGTTTAGAACGATACCATTATTATTACTGTCCATAAGTGCGATAGCAAAGCTGAGACTTCCACCCATTCCTTCAAAAGCATCATATTTTACAAGACCAATTTTACTGATGCAGGATGCGAGAGTTTCCTGTATCTCTTTATGCTCTTTTGTAAGACGTTTGGAATTATTCTTAACTGCATCCATTTCTGCAAAACGATCAAGAATAATGTCTTCCATATCACCTGCTGTTTTTCCATTTAGAAGACGTTTGATATCTTTATTTCTCTTTCGTATATTTGCCAATATATAGAAGATAAATACAAACTGAGCAATGATTAAAATGAATAAAATGATGAAAAGGATAGCAGGATCCAGTCCAATCTTATCAAGTAATGTACTGTTCATCTGATATAGTTCCTTTCCGTTTATTCTCTGTTGATGGAATATAACATCTCTGTTATTCTTTCCAGTTCATCCTGAGAATAGTAGTTTATTTCAATTTTTCCTTTGTTATTATTCTTTGATTTTATAGCTATCTTTGCACCTAAGATATCCTTTAAACGACTTTCAATGTCATTGTAGAAGACAGATAAATCTTTTGTAGCTACAGTATTTTCTTTTTGCTCTTTTGGAGCATTTAAAAGTTTTTTAACATAAATCTCTGTATCACGAACACTGAGTTTGTTATCAAAGATAAAATTTGCTGCTTCTGTCTGTAATTCAGCATCTTCAATCGGGATCAATGCACGGGCATGACCGGTTGACAGCTTATCTTCGATGATCATCTGGCGAACTTCGTCGCATAATTTTAAAAGACGGAGAGAGTTCGTAATAGTTGTTCGATTTTTAGATACCTTTTCGGCAACTTCTTCCTGAGTCAGACTATATTCGTTGATCAGGCTTTCATATGCCAGCGCTTCTTCAATTGGATTCAGATCTTCTCTTTGAATATTTTCAATGAGGGAAATTTCCATAATCTCACGATCTGTATAATCACGAATAACTACAGGAACTTCTTTTACGCCAGCCAGTCTGGCTGCACGCCATCTACGTTCACCTGCAATTATTTCATAGAATTTTCCCTTTTTAGTGACAATAAGGGGTTCTAATACACCATACTGTTTGATGGAATCTGCAAGTTCTTGTAATGCGTCTTCATCAAACTGTTTTCTGGGCTGAGATTTATTTGGCTCAATCTGTGTTATTTTTACTTTCTGTTCTACTTCTTTTACAACTTCCTTTACAACTTCTTTTGTAACGGTTTTTGTTGTTTCACCAGGAGTAGATTTTGACTTTGTTCTTGTTTCATCGCCTGTAGGAATCAGTTGATTCAGACCTCTTCCCAAACCTTTTTTTGCGGGCATAATTTTCCTCCTGTGTTTTATTTATAATAATCATTTGCAATTACTTCATCTGCAAGCATCATATAATGTTCAGCTCCGGCAGATTTCGGATCATATTCAATTATAGGCATTCCATAACTTGGTGCTTCTGCCAGACGTACATTTCTTGGAATCATAGTGTTGTAGATATTCTGATTCAAATTTTCCTTTACATTTTCTACAACCTGCATAGATAGATTTGTTCGGGAATCATACATTGTGAATACGATGCCTTCAATCGTAAGTAAACGATTAAGCTGTTTTCGAATCAGATTTACGGTATAAATCAACTGTGATAATCCATCCAGAGCAAAGAATTCACACTGAATAGGAACCAGTACAGTATTAGCTGCTGTTAATGCATTGACAGTCAACATTCCGAGAGCAGGTGGACAATCTATGATGATATAGTCAAACTTGCGTTTTACACTTTTTAGGTGCTTTTTAAGGACATATTGTGGTCCTTCTACTGTAACAAATTCTACTTCAGCACCAGCTAATTCTCGACTTGCCGGTAACAGATTCAGACCTTTGATATCAGGATAAGCATCAATAATCATACATTCGCCAAGGTTACAATCGCCATTTAGCATATCATATACACTGTATTCAAGTGTGTTCTTATCAATACCAAGACCACTCGTCATATTGCCCTGTGGATCCATATCTACAGCTAATACCTTTTTACCTTTTTTTGCAAGGCAGGCTGCAAGATTAATTGCAGTTGTAGTTTTTCCTACGCCACCTTTCTGGTTGGCAATTGCGATTATTCTTCCCACTTATTTTAATATCTCCTTCTTAAAGTACAATTTCAATACGAATGTTTCACGTGAAACATTCGACTTATGCTTTGTTAATGAATTTATATATAATAAAATAAATCCCTGTCCCATTATAGCACCATAATAGAATTATTGAAATGAAAATATCTCTATATATTACAAAATCCCGTCACACTAACTATAAATACAATTAGCAGAACGGGTACAGTAAAATGTCTATATAAAAGGAAAGATGTGACGTAACATAATATAGCGGCTCCGGAAAGAGCAATTTAAAAAAAGG
This sequence comes from Lachnospiraceae bacterium UBA6403, assembly GCA_002437435.1. GTDB lineage: Bacteria > Bacillota > Clostridia > Lachnospirales > Lachnospiraceae > Coprococcus. Next base: position 54,598 of record DJPV01000087.1, read on the forward strand.
GGGGGATTAAATTTTGCTATATTATGTGTAGTCACATCAATCTTATCAAAACGTATAGACTGCGTTTTGATGGATTAATTATAACACTAATGTGTAGAAATATCTACTATTATTTTGAAAAATGTAGAAAAATTTTTCTACATGAAACAGACAAAAAATATATTCTTATGTTTCACGTGAAACATAAGAATAATTTCACATTTATGTTCTAAAAAAAATAAATAAATTTATATTTGTGTTTTATGAGACAATAATAAATAATAAACCTATGTCGATGTTTTACATAGAATAGTAAAGCACATATAGATTATGTTTCACGTGAAACATAAAAAAGGATTGCCTCTTTGTAGTAAGGCAATCCTGTAATTTTTGATGTTAGTTTACTTAATAATTTTTTATGTGTAAGCGTATCTTCTATTCCATATATCTGTTATCACATTAATTACTTGATAGTAGCCAATAATGGAGCAGCTTACTATTACAAATATATCTGTTAGAATATCATTAATTGTTCTAAGAACTTGGAAACTTCTATCCATGCTTTTTTAGATTCAGGCATAAGAGTCATTCCCATCTGAAATACATGAAACATATTCTCATAGATGGATAAGCGCACTTTTACACCCTGGGATTTTGCTTTCTCTGCAACAAGAACGGAATCAGATAAAAGCATTTCATTTGATCCGACCTGAATCAGCATCGGAGGAAAACCAGTGAAATCTCCAAATAATGGTGAGATATATGGATCACTTGGATCATGAGATCCAGGGTAAACACTGTTATAGATCAGACTTTCATTTGTATTACCGAAGAGTGGATCAATCTCAAAGTTCTCTGTATAAGATGGTCCGCTTGCTGTCAGATCTGTCCATGGAGACATGGCTACGATTCCGGCAGGAAGAATACGATCTCGATCTGTAAGATAATGGCAGAGAGCCATAGCTAGTCCACCGCCAGCCGAATCACCAGCCAGAATAATATGTTTTTCAGAATATCCATGGTTTAACAGCCAATCATAGGCATATAAAGCATCATTTAGTGCAGCCGGATATGGATTTTCTGGGGCTACCCGATAGTCAATCGATAAAACAGATGCACCTTTTCCAAGTTCAGAATATAATCCTGCAAACATACGATATTGTGTTTTAAATGCTCCAACATATCCACCACCATGAAATTGAAGAATGACATACGGGTTATGAGAGTTCTTCCATTTTAACATTTCCATTTTGAAGTTCTTTGTCTCAATCAGTTCGCTGGTAAAATGATCCGGATATTTATAGGATTTATCAATGTCGCTTTTGGAACGATTGTTATTTCTAATCTGCGTAAGCAGATTATTGCTGTTAAAATCGGCTACCAGTTCACACACAAGTTTTGCCTGTTTACTCATTCCTGAATTATCAGGAGTGGAGGAAGAACCAGATGTTAATTTATCTAAAAGTGCCATTTAATAAAATCTCTCTTTCTATGGTTAATAGTAAGCAGTGCACAACAAATATAATAATTAGAAGGCGCTGCTTTAAATATAATAATAATGATCTGTGTTTTATATACCTGAATTGTTATTTATAAAGTAAATATTCTTACACATGAAATCTTCGCTTTAGTTCTGTTGTAGCAGCTCGATCTCCAAATACCAGTGTACCGCCGAGTAACAGAACACTCATTACATCTGCAATGATCATAAAGAAATCATGCCTAAAAAACTTTCCGGTGATCATAAAGATCGTCAGAATCACACAGATAATAATGATATATACCTGTAATAAAATATAGGATTGCCAATTTTCAGTATTAATAATCATCAGTACAAGAATTGCAATGTCTAGCAGTGCAATGACACAAGGTATTGCAAAATCAATCGACCATCCGGTATATCCCAGAGTATAATCAATGAGTACCAGAACCGGCATAATAAGGATTGCCTGCACAAGCATTTTCTTTCGATGACTCTTATTGTGTCTAAAGGAATAGATCAGTGAGAAACAGGCATATGCAAGACCGATTCCACACAGGGCTGACCATTTTACCTTCGAATATGTCAGATAGTTGATCAGAATCAGAATTCCTTCTACAACGATACTGCAAAAAATTGTTAGTTTTATAACAAATCGCATTCGACGTATTGCGAGTGTAATGTCTGGGTACATAACAGATTTTGACTTTTCACCAGTTTCTTGACTATGGTCAAGAAAGTACTTTTCACTTTTCGGATCCTTTTCAGGATCGTATTCCAGAACTCCGTTACATAAAGGACATGAAAGGGAGTGATCCAGAACATCTATGTTACAACGTCTACATTTACTCATAATACACCCCGTTACTTTCTATTGATACATGAATTCCATCGCGTACCATCTGACGGAAGAATTCTTTCTGTATAAAAGTTTCACGAATGGCAGAACTGAAAGTAAAGACTAATGTATCCTTATAACTGATAACACTTCCCTTGATAAACTGTCCTTTAGACATTGACAGGACGACATGGAAGCGGTCGATATATTCTTTATACATATCATCGACTGATACAACACCAAGGTTTGTGATAGTTGATGTATTTGCCTTTAATGAAGTTTTATAGATACGGCGCATTGCTATACTTTTAAAGACTCGTGGAACGGCACGTATGATAAAATTCACTTCATTGGAAACGTTATAGGATAACAGCTTTTCCAGATTCTCTTTATTGATCTGTTCTTTCAGGCTATCTGCAATAATGTGCAGAACATCTTCAAATGTATAATTATCCTTCTCCGGTTTGAAGTAAGCGGATACAACAGCAAAGAAGTTCTTTGTTGTATTGGAATTAAAATATGGGCGAAGATTTACAGGAACAACAGTACTGATCGGACGCTTTGAAGGCTGTCCTTTCAGGTATTCTTTGTAGATTGCCCATGTAAATGTTCCAAGCAGATACTGGTTGATGGTCACGCCATATTTTGCTGCCGCCTGTTTGATCTCAGTAACTGGAATGTATCCATGCAGGATAGCAAAATGATTAAAAGGCAGCTTTTCACCTTTTAAAATAACTGCTTTTTCGGTCTTATAGGAACGTTTAGCAGGCCGTATATAATTTTTCTTATAGCTGTCCTCTATATCTAACGAGGAATCTGCATTTAAGGTATTACCGGCTTTTTCGGCAAGTGCCGGATATTTGTACCGGAGATACTGATAAGTCAGTTCCTTCAGGAAGATCAACGCACCATTTCCATCTGTTAAGACATGAAAGACTTCGAGATTGATCCGTTTCTGATAGTAGGTAACACGAAACAGATATTCATTATTTGTATAGGGATTGATATACAGACAAGGGTATGTGTCTTCCGGCATTACCCTTGGAGCAGGTCGTTCATTTGCTTCAAAGTAATACCAGAAAATACCATTTTTTAGTTTGTGATTAAACACATCAAAAAATGGAAGAATCTTGTCCAGTGCTTTCTGCAGAAGTACTGCATCAATGTCTTCTGTCAATGTAACGGAAATGCGGTATACATTACTTACATTTTCGCTTACAATGACAGGAAACAGGTTGGCAGTGTTATCGAGTTTATCCCATTTGATTGTTTTATTTAATCGTTTCGACATGAAAGATCACCTGATTTACATAGCTTCCGGTGCATTGATTCCGAGAAGCTCTAATGCATCGTGAAGTGTTTTCTTTGTAAGGTATGTCAGCATGACACGGGCATTCTTTACATTTTCCTCCGGTACATTGATACGTGTGGAATTGTAGAATTTGTTAAATGCCTGTGCAACATCGACAGCAAATCTTGCAACAACAGATGGTTCATATTTCTCTGCTGCATCCGATACAACCTTAGGGAAACGACTGATCTCTTTTAAGAGATTCATAGCATCCGGTTCAGAGATTGTACTGTAATCAACCGGTTTTGCAGGATCAAAATTATCAGCAAGTCTTACAACACTGGAGCATCTTGCATGTGTGTACTGAACATAAGGACCGGTCTCACCATCAAAGTTTAATACCTTATCCCAGCTGAAGGATACATCCTTGATACGCTGGTTATAGAGGTCATTGAACAGAACGGAGCCAACGCCGACGATCTTGGCAACTTCTTCTTTATCAGGAAGGTTCGGACTCTTTTCTGATATAATCTCAAAACTCTTTTCAATTGCGTCATGCAGGATGTCTTCTGCATAGATGATATTTCCGCTTCTGGTGGAAAGTTTTGCACCTTCTAAGCTTACAAGTCCATAAGGAATGTGAACCAGAGAATCTTTTGCCCAGTCATTTCCAAGAAGTTCTACTACCTTGAACACCTGTGCAAAATGCAGTTTCTGTTCCTGTCCGGTTACATATAAACATTTTGTAAAATGATAGGTATTCTTACGATAGAAGATGGCAGCCAGATCACGGGTTGCATAGATAGAGCTTCCGTCTTTCTTTGTAATGATACATGGAGCCATATCGTAGTCGGACAGATCTACGATCATGGCACCTTCGCTTTCCTTTAACAGGTTTGCTTTTTTCAACTGGTCTACAACTTCCTGACATTTGTCACGATAGAAGCTTTCACCGAGATAATAATCGAAATCCATACCCAGAAGATCATAGGTACGTTTGTATTCTACAAGGCTGATGTCCTTGAACCACTGCCAGATCGAGAGTGCTTCTTCATCACCATGCTCCATTTTGCTGAACCAGGCTCTTGCTTCATCTACAAGCTCCGGATTCTTGTCTGCTTCTTCATGGAACTTCACATAGAGACGCATAAGCTCGGCAACGCCATCTTTCTCAACGGCTTCTTTTGTACCCCAGTTCTTATATGCAACGATCAGTTTACCAAACTGAGTACCCCAGTCACCTAAGTGGTTGATACGGATTACTTTATATCCGAGTTTGGAATAGATCTTATAGAGGGAATTACCGATGATAGTAGTTCTCAGGTGTCCAACATGGAAGTTCTTTGCTACGTTTGGTGAGGAATAATCAATACAGATAACCTTGTCTGCTCCCTCATCTGAACCGCCAAAGTTGTCCTTTAACGCGGATTCGATCATAGTTTGAACAAAGATATCTTTCTTTACGAAGAAGTTCAGATATGCACCCTGAACATCAATCTTATCGAGAAAATCTACATCACCGATAGCTTCTTTGATATCGGCTGCGATCAGGTTTGGTGCTTTGTGCATAGTCTTTGCCAGTCTGAAGCAAGGAAATGCGTAGTCACCAAGTTCCTGCTTTGGTGGTATCTCAATAAAGGATGCTATTTCTTCAGCAGTCATGCCTTCTACATGATCTGCGATCAGATTTACGATTTTTTCTTTCATAATTAAGGTTGTCCTTTCAAATTCATTCTTATATATTAAGGAAATGTCCTTATTTTTCTTTCATTTAATTATTAAGGGAAAACCCTTAAGCTACAGTATTTCAACCGGGATAGAAAACCGGATATCTGTTCCATTGATGATATCACCGTCTATCTTAAGTTGTCCATTTAACAGATAAATAATCTCCTGAATACGATGAAGCCCGCTGTTCCACGGAGAGGTATGACTGTAATTCTCATCAATACCAATACCATTATCATTGATATGTACGGATATCTGGCCGCTGTGAATCTGGATGTTGATATCAATGCGATTTGCATTTGCATGTTTATATACATTGTCCAGACACTCACACAGTATACGAATCAGACTGATCGTGATAATCTCAGGAATCTCGATCGAAGCGTCCGGACAGTCAATGTCAGATTCGATAACACATTCCGGGTGAGCATCTTTATATCGGAAAATAGTATCTTCTAATAATGTCTCTATCGGTACCGTTGTATCGATGTTTCCGGTAAGCTCTGAAAGGATAGAATCAAGAGAATCTTCCATGGATGCCGTTGAGTCTATCAGTTCATCAAGAGTGACTTTTGCCCGGTTGAGATCGGATTTGATCAGCCAGGAAAGGGAATCCAGAGTATGTCTGGTTCGATCTAACTGATCCAGGATATCAGTATGTAAGGCTTGTGCTAATTTATCCTGATCGTATTTTTTCAGACGGAGAATATTGAAACCGTGATTGATAACAGGAAGATCTTCTTCAGCAGGTTCCTCTTCTTCCAGTGCAGCAGCTTCTTCTGTGAATTCTTCTGTCATTTCATCCAGAAAAGCATCCAGTTTTTTTGTTGCTGTATGGATAAGGGTGATTCTGCTTTTCAGTTCATCGGCTTCTGCCTGCAGGTTTTGAATTTTCTTTGTAAGTTCTGTATCAGAGGCATTTAACTCCTTTAGTTCCTGCTCAATCTGTGAAGCTTTTTCTTCCTGTGTTGTAGTTGTTGTGGAAAATGGAGAAAAGACATTGTGTCCGGCACTGTTTTTAAAGGAGTAGACATCCAGTGTCTTCATAAGTTCATCAATTTTAATCTTTAATTCAAACTGCTCTGTTTTCAGATCCTGGATCTGCTCCAGCTTTTCTACATACAGACCATTGAAATAGTCCAGCATTTCCTGATTGGAATCCCGCACTGTTTTTAGATTTTCCATTGTTGAAATATCCATGATATTCTCCATTCTCCTCTACATCTGGTAAGAGGTTATTATTGTCTTTATTGTACCTTATTCGTCAAGGTCATTATCAAATGTTTCCTGTAGCTGTCGTCTGCGTTCTTCATATTGTTTTCTTCGTGCTGCCTGAAACGCACGCTGACGTTTTCTTGCTTTCTGCATATTGATCAGATAGACTGCAAATAATATAGCAAGTAAAAACAGAACTGCAAGAACGATCCATAAGAAATGTATTGACAGCTTCTTTTTTGCTATCGGAGCGGCAACTGTAGTATCAGCTGCGTTTTCTGCATTTTTTGATGATATCTGTTTGCCATCCGGATCATAGCCGGTTACGGTAAGATCTGTTGTTCCGATCATATTTCCTCCATAGGAGAGAATCAGGTGTCCTACGGTATAAGTGTCGCCATTTTTTACAGGTGCTTTGTTGTATTCGATACTATAGGTTAATTTCTTAATATCATCGTAATTGTTGAAGTTCAGTTTATAGTCCCTGTCAACCTGCAATGTGATATCAGAATGGGAATCTGATTTATAGTATGTATTTAGATAATCAAGCGTCTGTGATGTCTGGGTGCTGTCAAATGTATAGTCAGCCAGAGGTGTCTGGAGACTGTAATTTTTGAAACAATACTCATAGATCGCCTTGCTGTCGGTATAGGTATTTGCTGCACCATTACAGTTCATCAGAACACAGATCAGTTCGGTATCACCTTTTTTACTCCAGGTAACAAGGGTGTTTAATGCATCATTTGTGTAACCGGTCTTACCGCCTTCACAGTATTCATAGTAATATTTGCTGTCAGGATTTGTCATCTTGCAGTGTTGCCAGAGCTGACGTTCTTCTTCACAGATATTCGTCGAGCCAATAACATGATTTCTGGTACCGGTTACTTTACGGAATTCATCGTACCCCAGACAGGCTCTGGTAATTAGTGCCATGTCATAACAGGTTGTGTAGTGATTTTCATCCGGAAGGCCATTTGCATTAACAAAATGAGTGCCAAGGCAGCCAAGTTCGACTGCACGTTCATTCATCATTTTTGCAAAATCTTTGATACTTCCACCAGAGACAAATTCTCCGATGCCCCATGCAACTTCATTTGCAGATTCCAGCATCATACCATAGAGGGCATCCTCCATAGATATCTGTTCGCCCTCATCCAGACCGATGTGGCTGCTTCCACGATCAATGCCGAAAACAGCATCGTGTGACATTGTAACAGTATCGGTCAGTTTTGTATTTTCAATGGCAAGTAAAAAAGTCATAAGCTTCGTAATACTTGCCGGGTACTGTTTATCAAAAGCGTTTTTTTGATATAGAATATTCCCAGTATTTGCATCCAGTACGATGGCATAGTTAGATGCAAGATCCGGTGCTTTGCCCGGTTCGTCAGGGTACTCGGTTGTAACTAGGTATTCAGTTGTTCCATCTTCATCTGTGCTGCTGTCTGATTCTTCATCGGAAGATTCATCAGATGCTGTATTTGTGATCGTACTGTCCGGAAGTGACAGACGTTCTGTTCCAGCGGCGGAGGAAGATGTGCTGTCTATATAGAAAACGCTCATGGTAAATAACAGAACAGTGAGCAGGATAGCGACAGGAGCTGCATGTCTTATCCTGTTTTTCTTCGGGTTCTTTCTTATCTTCATGAACGGTTATTCTCCAATGTTATTTCTTTGTTCGATATGCAACCAGTCGGTTGATCGGAGTACCAAGAGCAGAGAATTTTGCTTCATATTCTGTCATGATATTTCCTTCATTGTATTCGGAATGGTGCAGATCATATGTGTAGTTTTCAAGTGCCCATCCTGCTTCCGGTACTTGCTCTAAGGAGAAGTCAAATAATGGGCGGTTGTCTGTCTTGAATATAACTCGTCCATCCGGTGCAAGGATATGATCGTAGTGTTCGAAAAAGTGAGTAGAGGTCAGTCGTCTCTTGGCATGGCGGTCTTTTGGCCATGGATCAGAGAAGTTCAGATATATATTTGCAACTTCGTTCTCTGCAAATACGTTCTCGATGTATTCGGCATCCATTCTTATAAAATAAAGATTGGTCATGTATTCTTCCTGTTCACGTTTCTCGATGGCGCGCACCAGTACGCTGGAATATTTCTCGATACCGAGATAATTGATATCCGGATTCCGTCTGGCAAGCTCCATAATAAATTGTCCTTTTCCCATACCGATCTCGATGTGGATGGGATTTGTATTTCCAAAAAATTCGCTCCATTTGCCTTTCATGCTTTCTTCGTCGTGTACGACATATTTGTTGTCAGCAATTGTCTCTCTGGAGCCTTTTACGTTTCTAAGTCTCACGAGGGCGTTCCTCCAAAATAATCTAAAATAGCAATGCCCACCTCGCCTGACGG
>DJPV01000070.1:0-37155 GCA_002437435.1 Lachnospiraceae bacterium UBA6403
TTTTTATCTGCCATATTGGTAACAGAACATGTATTTATCAGATACACATCTGCTTTTTCTTCAAAGGAAACAGCCGTCATGCCAGCCTCTTTTAAGAGTTCGATCATGCCATCTGTCTCATATTGATTTACCTTGCAGCCCAGTGTCAGAGGGGCTACTGTTTTTCTCTTCAGCATTCCTTATTTTTCCTTTCTTATTATTGACTTTTCCCTCTTCAAAAGATATTATAAATATATAAACATCCGCAGTCATTAAAGCTCCGGATAATCTAACTTTTAGGAGGGCAATCATGAAAGCATTAATGGTTTCTTTAAATTCAATCGATAAGGTAAAAGCATTCTGCAATGAAATCGCAAAATTCGATGCAGAGTTCGACCTCATCTCAGGACGTTATGTTATTGATGCAAAATCAATTATGGGTATATTCAGCCTTGATATTTCAAAGCCAATTGAATTAAACATTCACGCTGATGACAAGGATCTTGCTGATATTCTTGCAGCAATCAAGCCTTACGTTGTTGAATAATCATAACCGACTATTTGCATACATACAGAATGCCTGTTTTATCAGTCATTCTACACGAAAAAGCTTGCCGCCTTTATAGTGGCAAGCTTTTTCATGTTATTATGTCATCTTATCTCTGTGCTCTGCACATTACGGTCTCAACAGACTCCAATGCCTTTTCATATAACGGCTCGATAATACCGGCAAGCTTTGCTTCTGACTTCTCGATCACTGTTAATGCCGGTTTTGTTACCGGATGCTTTGCTACAAATGTTGTACAGCAGTCTTCATACGGCAGGATCGAAGTCTCATAAGTTCCGATCTTCTCTGATATATCAACGATCTCCTGCTTATCCAGTCCGATACATGGACGGAATACCGGCAATGTACTGACATCATTGATAACAGCAAGACTGAATACCGTCTGGCTGGATACCTGTCCGATGCTCTCACCTGTCACTGTACACTGACAGTCATTTCTCTTTGCCAGTTCTTCTGCTATCCTGATCATATAACGCTTCATGATGATCGTAAGTTCCTCATGAGGACAGTTATCATAGATCGCCATCTGAACATCTGCAAAATTTACAACGTGAAGCTTGATCGCTCCCGCATAATCTGCAACCAGACATGCCAGATCAATTACTTTTTCTTTGGCGCGCTCGCTGGTAAATGGTGGTGCATGGAAATATACAGCTTCCATCTGAACGCCACGTTTTGCGATCATATAGGTTGCAACCGGGCTGTCAATCCCGCCGGATAATAATGCCATTCCCTTGCCATTTGTGCCAACCGGAAGTCCTCCCGGACCCGGAATCGTGATCGAATAAATATATACCGTCTTACGAATCTCTACATTTATGATCTCGTCCGGTTCATGAACATCAACGGAAGTATCCGGAAATGCTTCTAACAGATAATGTCCGAGTTCTGCATTGACCTCCATTGAAGTCATAGGAAAGCTTTTATCATTTCTTCTTGTATTTACCTTAAAGGTAAAATTCTTCTTACGATATGCCTGATTTACATATTCGATCACCTTTTCTTTGATTGCTTCAAATGATGTATCTTCCTCTACCACGATCGGACAGATTCCTACAATACCAAACACCTTGGTCAGTGCATTCACTACATCTTCATAATCGTAGTCTGATTTTGCTTCAATAAAGATTCTTCCCTGTTCTTTACGGATATAAAAATCACCGTAATTTTTGATCTTACGATTAATGTTTTTTACAAGGATATCTTCAAATATATACCGGTTTTTTCCTTTTGTACCGATCTCAGCATATTTGATCATAAATGCCCTATACTGCATATACTTCTCTCAACCTCCAATTTTCATCCTGTTTATTTGTTCTCCGCCTGTTTTATACTACTATAAACAAACTTTCTATTCATATGATACTACTTTTTTCTGACATATTTTCTATAAACTGGCAGGATTTCCTCTATTACATCTGCCGCATAGTCTGCCTGTTCTACCGTATTCTCTGCCGAAAAGCTGAAACGGATCGTGGATTCCAGCCGATCCTTTGGCAATCCGATTGAAGCTAATACACGACTGACTGACGGTTTATTTGATGAACAAGCTGACCCGGAAGAAACATAAATCTGCCGTTCTTCCAGGGCATGCAACATCACTTCGCTTCGAACACCAACAAACGATACGCTTAAAATATGAGGTGCTTTCCCTTCATTGATATATACATTGGGAAGTGTCTTTAATCGTTCTGTCAGGCGGTCTTTTACTGCCCGCATGCGAACGGTTCTGGCTTCCAGATCTTCATAAACCATCTTTGTTGCCAGACCAAAGCCTCCAAATCCCGGAACATTTTCTGTACCTGACCGCATTCCGTCCTGCTGTCCGCCTCCATATATGATTGGTTGCACCTTCGTACGGCTCTTGATGAACAACGCTCCGGTTCCCTTTGGACCATGTATCTTATGACCACTTACCGACATCAGATCAATACCGATGCGCTTCGGATAAATGTGATATTTGCCAAATGCCTGAATCGCATCTACATGAAAAAGAGTCTTTGAATTCTTTTCTTTGATTATCTCCGCAATCTCTTCGATTGGTTCCACTGCACCGATCTCGTTATTTACATACATAATGGATACAAGAATCGTATCCTCATTTACTTCCTGTTCCAGCTGTTTCAAATCTACAATTCCATGCGAATCTACATCCAAATATATTACTTCAAATCCAAGGCTCTCCAAAAATGCTATCGTACTCGATACGGATGCATGTTCCACCTTTGAAGTTATAATGCGGTTACCACTTCTTTTATTCGCAAGTGCTGCTCCGATCAACGCGAGATTATTGGATTCTGTTCCACCGGAAGTCAGCACGATCTCTTTGCTGTCTACCTTCCATTCTTTTGCAAGGATCTCTTTTGTCTCCTTGATATAATGACCCGCATCCAGACCTTTCTGATGCAGGGATGAAGGATTTCCATAATCTTCTTCCATTAATTTTACTACCAGATCTTTTACTTCCGGAAATACCTTTGTTGTTGCTGCATTATCAAAATATGCTTCCATCTCTATCTATCCTCTTCCAGTTCAAACATAATGATCGACATAACTGCCATTCCTGCCGTCTCCGTACGCAGAATCCTGTGTCCGAGTGTAACCATCTTCACACCCATGTCTACTGCCGCCTCGACTTCTTCTCTGGCAAATCCGCCCTCCGGGCCTATAAATACGCCAAGGCTTTTCTTTCCTTTTATCGATGCAAATACCTCTTTTGAATATGCGACTCCTTCCGCTTCTTCATATGGGATCATGTTCATATCAAGCTCCTTTGCCATAGCAAGAGCCTCTTTCCATGTTACAGGTGTCGTCACCTCCGGGATCACGCCTCTGCCCGACTGCTTTGCTGCCGCAAGTGCGATTGCCTGATACCGTTCCGTTTTTTTTCCGGCTTTCTTTGTATCCAGCTTTACAACCGTCCGTTTTGTCATAACCGGTACGATCCTCGTCACACCAAGTTCCACCGTCTTCTGGATGATCCATTCCATCTTGTCCGCTTTCGGAAATCCCTGAAACAATGTGATCTCCGTTTCAAGTTCTGCAAAATTATCACACACATCCAGAATATCTGCAACTACTTTTTCATGATCCATAACTGAAATCTGGCAGCGGTAATCTCTACCCCTGCCATCACTTATTATGATCTCATCATTTACTTTTAAACGAAGAACATTCTTTATATGATTGACATCCTCACCGGTAATGTCAATACTCTTATCAAATGCCCGTCCATCAAAATCTACAAAAAAACGATTCATTTTCTCAATCCTGTCTCTTTATGACTAATTATCTTTCTCAGCTACAAAACTGATCCAGTCTTTCATAGAGACAGTATCCACTATTCTGAAGTGATTGTCAAGAAGTGCCTGTCTGACCTCATCTTCTTTTGTATTGATAATTCCTGAACAGATAAACTTTGCATCATCCTTCATAAACTGCTGTACAACACCGGAAAGTGGAATGATTACATCTGCCAGAATATTTGCAACTACGATATCATACTTTGGTTCAATCGATTGAACAAGTTCTTTATCTGCAAGCACGTTGCCACAGAGGAATTGAACCTGATCTTCTGTAATATAATTGATATCCCGATTCTCGATACTGACATGAACTGCTGTTTCATCAATATCGATTCCAAGAACTTCTTTTGCGCCAAGATTGCTGCATACAAATGATAGGATTCCACTTCCGCTTCCACAGTCAAGAACCAGGTCTCCCTCGTTCATATATTTCTTTAACTGTCCGATACATAATCTGGTTGTCTCATGCGAACCGGTTCCAAATGCTGCACCCGGATCAATATCGATCACAATATCGTCATCTGTTACATCGGAGGGTACATCCTCCCATGTTGGTTTGATAACGATATTATCATACAGACGAAACGGCTTAAAATATGCTTTCCAGTTATTCATCCAGTCCACATCTTCCGTCTCAGACTCTATAATATTACAGATTCCGACCGGAATAAATTCTGATAAACGTTCCAGTTCATTTTTGATCTTTGTCTTTATCCCTTCCTTATCAAAGGAATCATCCAGATAACAGGAAACCTTTGCAGTTCCATCATCTGTTGGCATTTCATCCGGTAGAAGGTCTACAAACATAGCTGCCATTTCTTCATCTGTCAGAGGCACATTGTCATCGACTTCTATACCCAAAACGCCTTCCTCATCGAGGAAGGCGCTAAGTAAATCGACAGCCTCACACGTTGTTTCAATCGTGATTTGTGTCCATTTCATAATTTATTTACCTATTTCTTCTTTCTTTTTTTGTGATCTCCAAACGAAAACGACGTTCCTACTGAATCTGTTGCAGGTCTTGTCTCAACAAGTGTTGCCTGTTCATATTCATTTAAGATTCGTTTCTGTTCCGCGGTCAGTTTTTCAGGAACCTGTACAACCAGTGTTACATAATGATCGCCACGCTGAGTAGGATTCTTCAGGTTTGGTACGCCCTTACCTTTCAGTCTGATCTTGGTATCTGTCTGTGTTCCCGGTGGAATCGTGTAATCAATCTCTCCTTCGATCGTATGAATCTTAATTGTTCCACCCAGAGCCGCCTGCGTGAACGAAATTGGTTCAGATGAGTAAAGATTGTAGTCCTGCCTCTGAAATCTCGGATGACGGTCAACCAGAATCGTAACATGAAGGTCTCCTCTTTCACCGCCATTAAATCCAGGTTCACCCTTTCCCTTGATACGGATATTGGTTCCATTATCTACTCCTGGCGGAACAGCGATCTGAATTTTCTTTCTACTCTTTACATAACCGGTTCCGGCACAGTTACTACATTTATATTTAATGATCTTACCGGATCCGCCACAATCCGGGCAGGTTGTTACATTTCTAACCACACCAAACAAGGACTGCTGTGTTGTAACGATCTGACCTTTTCCGCCACATTTACTACAAACTTCCGGCTGATGTCCCGGCTGTGAACCGGTTCCCTTACATACTTCGCACTCGTCCTTTAACGGAAGATCCAGTTCCTTCTGTGTACCAAATACCGCTTCCTCAAATGAAACCCTGATAGTCGTCTTAATGTTTGCACCCTTGACCGGTCCATTTGTATTTCTCTGTCTGCTTCCACTACCGAACATATCTCCGAAGATATCTCCGAAAATATCTCCCATATCTGAAAAATCAAAATTCCCAAATCCACCAAATCCGGTGCCACCAGCATTTGGATCAAATGCCGCATGACCATACTGATCATATTTTGCTCGCTTCTCCGGGTCACTAAGTACTGCATAGGCTTCCGCTGCTTCTTTAAATTTTCTTTCAGCTTCCGCATCACCCGGATTCATATCCGGATGATATTTTTTGGCAACAGTACGATATGCTTTTTTTATTTCTGCCTCCGAGGCATTCTTGGTTACCCCAAGCACCTCATAATAATCAGTCTTCGTTTCTGCCATAATTTTTTAACCTTTCATCTGCGATATACTTTCATATCTAGCAAAACAGGAAAACTGTTTCCTGTTTTGCCACCAGATACTTACTATAGACTACATTTCATGATTTTTCAAGGATTATACCTCTGTGAAATCTCCATCTACTACATCACCATCTGAAAAGTCCGGTGTTCCTGTGCCTGTTCCTGCATTTGCTCCAGGGCCATTCTGCTCGTAAAGCTTAGCGAACAGGTTCTGAGCACTTTCCATCAGTTTATCTTTTGCTTCTTTGATCTTATCCACATCAAGATCTGTCATATTCTCTGCATCTGTGTTTTCGATCGTTGACTTTAATGAACTTAAGTCAGCCTGTACAGTTGCCTTATCAGCATCTGAAAGCTTATCACCAACTTCGTTTAATGCCTTCTCTGTCTGGAATGCAAGTGCATCTGCTTCATTTCTTGCTTCGATACCTTCCTTACGTTTCTTATCCTGAGCTTCATATTCAGCAGCTTCTTTTACCGCTCTCTCGATATCAGCATCTGAAAGCGATGTACCGGAGGTAATTGTAATATGCTGTTCTCTTCCTGTTCCAAGATCCTTTGCAGATACATTTACGATACCATTTGCATCGATATCAAATGTTACTTCGATCTGTGGAACGCCTCTTCTTGCAGGAGCGATACCATCCAGTCTGAAACGTCCAAGGCTCTTGTTATCTTTTGCAAACTGTCTTTCACCCTGTACTACATTGATATCAACGGCATCCTGATTATCCTGTGCTGTTGAGAAGATCTGGCTCTTCTTTGTAGGAATTGTTGTATTTCTTTCGATCAGATGTGTTGCAATACCACCCATTGTTTCGATAGAAAGTGTAAGCGGTGTAACATCAAGAAGAAGGATCTCACCGGCACCTGCATCACCGGCAAGCTTACCACCCTGAATAGCTGCACCGATTGCAACACATTCATCAGGGTTGATACCCTTGAATGGCTCTTTACCTGTTAATCTCTTAACTTCTTCCTGTACAGCGATGATTCGTGTAGAACCACCAACTAATAATACCTTATCAAGATCTGCTGCTGTAAGTCCTGCATCTGCAAGCGCTGTCTGAACAGGTCCCTTTGTTCTGTCAACCAGATCTGCTGTTAATTCATCAAATTTTGCTCTTGTCAGGTTCATATCAAAGTGTTTTGGTCCATCCTGATTTGCTGTAATGAAAGGAAGGTTGATATTTGTTGTCATAGCGGATGAAAGCTCTTTCTTTGCTTTCTCTGCTGCTTCCTTCAATCTCTGCATAGCCATCTTATCACCGGAAAGATCAATGCCCTCAGTTTTCTTGAATTCATCTAACATATACTTTGTGATAGCATTATCGAAGTCATCACCACCAAGTTTGTTATCACCGGCTGTTGCTAATACTTCAATGACACCTTCACCGATCTCAATGATAGATACATCAAATGTACCACCACCTAAATCGTATACCATGATTTTCTGCTCCTGTTCATTATCAAGACCATAGGAAAGAGCTGCTGCCGTAGGCTCGTTAATGATACGTTTTACTTCAAGTCCTGCAATCTTACCGGCATCCTTTGTCGCCTGTCTCTGTGCATCTGAGAAGTAAGCAGGTACTGTAATAACAGCTTCTGTAACTTTCTCTCCGAGATATGCTTCTGCATCAGCTTTCAGCTTCTGAAGAATCATAGCTGAGATCTCTTCTGGTGAATATTTCTTACCATCAATCTCTACTCTGTAATCTGTACCCATATGACGCTTGATGGATGAAATTGTCTTATCTGCATTTGTAACTGCCTGACGCTTTGCAGGCTCACCAACTACTCTTTCACCTGTCTTTAAAAAACCTACTACAGATGGTGTAGTTCTCATACCTTCTGAATTCGCAATAACGACCGGCTTACCACCTTCCATTACTGCTACACATGAATTTGTTGTACCTAAATCAATACCAATTATTTTACCCATGATTATATTCCTCCTAATTAAAATACTGTTTTCATAATATTATTCTTAATTTATATGCTATAGTCTGATGACTATTAGTTTGCAACCTTTACCATGCTGAATCGTAATACCTGATCCTTGTACATGTAACCACGCTGCATCTCTTCGACGATCACATTCTCTCCATAATTCTCATCCTCTACATGCATAACTGCATTGTGGAATGCCGGATCAAACTGTTCGCCTTCGCAATTCATCGGTGTAACGCCGATGGATTCAAGTGAAGTCATAAGTGATTTGTAAATCTTATCAACTCCTGCTTCAAATGGTCTGTTTTTGTCAGCTTCTGGAATCGCCGCAATTGCTCTTTCAAAGTTATCAACTACCGGAAGTAATTTTCCAAGAACATCCTTTGCTCCAAAGTCATACATCTTGGATGACTCTTTTTCATTTCTCTGACGGATATTCTCGCATTCTGCAAGAAGACGTTTATATTTGTCTTCTGCATCCTGACAGCGTTCTTTCAGCTTTTCATTTTCTTCTCTTAAAGCCTTACTGCCACGTCTGTTCTCTTTTGCAACCGGCTTTGGCTTTGCTGCTTCTGCCTGTTCTTCAGGGACATCCACGGTTTCTGTCACATTCACATCTGTAGTTGTTGTCTCAGCAGTATCTGTTGTCTCTGCTGTAACTTCATCTACAATTGTTTCTGCTGCCTTTTCTTCTGTCTTCACTTTCTTAGTGTCTTTCTTGGTGTCTGCCATTATCGGACCCCCTATTCGTTATTATTAAATATATCATCCAATTCACCGGTCAGATTCTTTAACATCGTCACAACTTTTTTATAGTCCATACGTTTCGGACCGATGATACCTATAGTTCCTTTTGCACCTTCCGGCATCTTATAAGTTGCCGTAACGAGGGAGCAATCTTTCAGATCCTCACTGGAATTCTCATCACCGATTCGGATCTCTATATCAGAATTATCTTTATTGATAACTTCTTCCATATATTTTACAAAGTCTTCTTTGTCTTCTATATCCTCAAAAGTTCCAAGCAGTTTTTCCGCTGTTGCCGAATCCATCAACTCAGGATACTTTAACATATTCGTCATTCCACTTGTATAAATCTTCAGGTCATCCGCTTCATGAATAGCTTCCATAATTCCCTGGAATATGGTTTCCAAAATATCTGCATACTCACCCGCCTGCGTCTTCATCGTCTGTATCAGTTCAAGATTAATATCTTCTAATGCAACTCCCTGAAGAAACGTGTTTAATAAAATATTGAATTTTAAAATCTCGTCATTCTTCAGATCGTACGTAGTATCGATCAGCTTATTCTTTACGATATTTCCATCCACCATGATCACCGCAAGAAGTTTTGACTCAGCAACTTTGGAAAGCTGTATAAACTTCACGGTATTGTTATACTGAGGTGTGGTAACCAGTGTGGTATAATTCGTATTCGCCGCTAATACCCGGGCAACCTGCTTCAGCATCTTCTCCATCTTATCAACTCGTTCAAGAAGATTTCCTTTTTCTGTCTCAGCCTCAATTTTTTCATCCATAAGGCTGTCAACATAGAACCGGTATCCTTTATCCGTTGGAATTCTTCCTGCAGATGTATGCGGCTGACATATATAACCCATGTCCTCCAGATCAGACATCTCATTCCTGATCGTCGCCGAACTCAAATTCACATCTGTATACTTTGAAATCGTCCGCGATCCAACAGGCTCTCCAGTCTCTAAATAATTGGAAACGATAGCTTTCAGAATTTTGACTTTTCTCTCGTCAAGTTTCATCTGCTCATCCCTTTCGATTTGTTAGCACTCAAATACTTCGAGTGCTAACCACTAAAATTAATCTAACACCCGCTACTCTGTTTGTCAACAATTATTTTAAAAAAAATTGAGAAAATTTATAATTTTTGAGATTTGAAAAAATGAATACCGATTTCTGTAGAAATTACTGCATATAAAAGACTGCCTATGAGCATTAATACCGTATCCGTTCCGTTAAATGTCAGATCACTTGTCATGCTGAGTAACTGCACGATCCAGATATTTTTCGACCATGATGGCTGCTCAAAAATGTCCATGAGTACACGGAATCCCGGTGTAAATAAAAGTACCAGAAGAATTGCTGTTGTCATAGAAAGAACAGAATGTCGGATCAAAGATGCCAGCATAAACACAAACATTACACATGCTGCTGTTATCATAAACTGTAAAACAACTGCCATCATGATTCTTCCTATATCAAAAACGTTTCTTTCATTATGAAAAAATAAAGCAGATATAATACCGGAAATGATGATATATTCCAGTAAAATGATCCATGCATAAGTAACTGCCGCAAACATTCTGGCAATATAGCAGCCGGTTCTGCCTGTGCTTCTCTGAAGCTCATAACGCAATGCTTTCTGTTCGTAGTCCTCAGATATATGAAGGATAACAGGAAATATAATAAGAAGGATCAGAAGTTCAGAGGCTGAAAATGCAGATGCAATATAAGCCATTCCTCCCATCTGTCCCTTGACCGCAGCAATTGTCTGCTCCGAAAAGCCTGCTGCCGCCAGGAATTCACTGCTTACTCCTGTACTTATATAATGAAGAAATCCCGCTACAAGAAATGCAAATGGTATCACAAGAATCATGATCATTCTTCCGTAAAAACTTTTGCCATACCGAAATACTTCTGCTTTGTAAATATTCATGATGCTGCCTGCTCCTTCTATTAAAATATAATCCGCGCCATCTCCTATTTTTATTCTTCCATAGTGAGATCTTCTTTTTTAATCTACAGATAAAGGAGCCTGTCACAGACCCGTTCCAGATCTCCGGGTATATGGCTGGTAAGAATAACAGTCATACCCTGATTTCTTCGTTTTTTCAGGTAGGAAAGGAACGATGCTCTCGTAAATGGATCAAGTCCGTTTAATGGTTCATCGAGTAACGCCAGCCCTGTTTCTTTATGAATTGAAAGACAAAGCGACAGTTTCTGTTTGTTACCAAGTGACAATCTGGATGCTTTAATCCGGTCAAATTCATGGATTCCAAAAAGTTCGGCCAGTTTCTCATCCATAAGCCCTTTATCTCCATTCATACAATCCATCAGCTTCAGATTATCCCGCACGGAAAGATCGGAAAAGAAGGAAGGTCTGTCGATCGCGCAGGCCATATCTCTGCCCGATATTCCTGTCACTTCTATCTGCCCTGAACATCTTTCTTTCTCCCATGGAATGAATCCTGCCAACAATCGAAGCAACGTGCTCTTTCCACTTCCATTTTGTCCTGCCAGCCCGACAATCTCACCTTTACATATTGCAAATGTCAGGTTCTTCTCCCATACCGGCTGATCTGTCCCGGGATAGGTATAATTCAGTTCATTCACTTCTATAATAACAGCTTCATTCTTACCATTTGTCATTTTTATCATATCCGAACCTGCCCCAACTATCTTCTCATTCACTTTCATCCTGTAAAAAATCTACAAGAATCCTGTTACTTACATCGATTCCCTTTCCCGTCAGAAAGACCATTCCTTTCTCATCCTTCATATGCCCGCTTGAGACATAACACTTTATAACAGCACCATAGACATCATACAGGGAATGTCCAAACCGGTCATAGAAATCTGCTGCACTGATCCCTCTGGTCATTCTGAGTCCAAAGATCACATATTCCTCCATCAGTGTATCAACATTGACCGTTTCATCTATATGACGAATTGCAGCCAGTGCCTGAATCTGATAAGTCTCATCGACCGACCGTTTATCAAATACATCCTCCATCGTCCGGATATACTGCTTCATATCCGATGTATTTGAATATCTCCTTCCATTAAAGAAAGAGGCTGCACCAATGCCGATACCGATATATTCATCCATCGTCCAGTATACGATATTATGTCTGCATTCATATCCGGGCTTTGCATAATTTGATATCTCATAACGCTTATAGCCTGACATCTCGAGCACTTTTCTGGTGGCTTCATACATCTCCCGGTCTGCTTCTTCATTTGGAAGCTTTGCAAGCAGTTCCGCATTCTCTGCAAGCGGAGTCCCATCTTCCACGATCAGGCTATAGGAAGATATATGCTCCGGTCTGCATTTCAATACTCGTTCCAGTGTATCCAGATATGAATGAAGTGTCTGTCCCGGAATAGCAGAGATCAGATCAATGTTGATATTCTGAAATCCTGCCTCCCGTGCTGTCTGATAGGAGGTCAGGAACTGCTCATATGTATGGATCCTGCCAAGCATGGCAAGCTCATCATTATGTGCAGACTGCAGTCCGATGCTCATACGGTTGATCCCTGCATCCAGATATTCTGCTGCCTTAATAGCCGTCAACGTTCCCGGATTCACCTCTATCGTGATCTCTGCCGCTTCATCTACCTTAAAAATGCTTCGAAGCGTTGCCAGAATATTCATGATCTCGCCCGGTAAAAGTATAGACGGAGTTCCTCCGCCTATAAATATTGTCCTTACAATATAGTCCTTTGATATACTTTTATAACTCAATAATTCTCTGCAGATACTTTGAACATATGCTTTTCTGACTGTCCCTCTGCGGTTGATCTGCGGATCATCAGCACCAAAAGACAGAAAATCACAATATATACACTTCTTAACGCAAAACGGAATATGTATATAAATACTCAGATTTTTTCTCATGTGTTTTTCCTGCTTTCTCATTTCTCTGCAATTTGCTTTCTGTTCATATCAAAATCATTTTTGATCTGTTTCATTTAAATGTCCTGATGCAACCTGCAATTATTTTATATTTATTCCTCATCAAGTTTTAATACGCTCATAAACGCCTGCTGTGGAATCTCTACATTTCCGATCTGACGCATACGTTTCTTACCTTCTTTCTGTTTTTCCAGAAGCTTCTTCTTACGCGAGATGTCACCACCATAACATTTGGCAAGGACATCCTTTCTGACTGCTCTTACTGTCTCTCTGGCAATGACCTTGTTACCGATCGCAGCCTGTATCGGTATCTCAAATAAGTGTCTCGGGATCTCCTGCTTTAACTTCTCGCACATCTTTCTTCCACGTTCGTAAGCAGTATCCTGATGAAGAATGAAAGATAACGCATCGACTTCTTCTTTATTGATCAGTATATCCAGCTTCACAAGATCACTTCGTACATAGCCCTTCATCTCATAATCAAAGGATGCATAACCTCTGGATCTTGATTTTAATGCATCAAAGAAATCATAAATGATCTCATTTAACGGAAGGTCATATCGAAGCAGTGCTCTGGTTTCTTCCATATATTCCATGCCCTGATATACGCCACGTCGTTCCTGACAAAGCTGCATGATCGCACCTACATATTCTGTAGTAACCATGATCTCTGCTGATACAAATGGTTCTTCCATATATTCAATATTCGATGGATCCGGCAGATTTGACGGATTCGTTAATTCGATCATCCTGCCATCCGTTGTATGCACGCGGTACACAACACCCGGTGCCGTCGTAACCAGATCCAGGTTAAACTCACGCTCTAACCGTTCCTGTATGATCTCCAGATGAAGGAGTCCCAGAAATCCGCAGCGGAAACCAAAGCCAAGCGCTATCGAGGTCTCAGGCTCAAAACTTAAGGATGCATCATTTAACTGCAGCTTCTCTAATGCATCACGAAGATCCGGATATTTGGCTCCATCCGCCGGATAAAGTCCGCAGTAAACCATAGGCTGTGCCTTCTTATATCCCGGGAGTGCCTCTGCACATGGATTATCATTATCTGTAACGGTATCACCAACCGTGGTATCTCTGACATTCTTTAAGCTGGCAGTAATATAGCCTACCATTCCTGCTGATAACTCATCACATGGAACGAATCTTCCTGCTCCGAAGATTCCTACTTCCACTACCTCCGCAACTGCTCCGGTTGCCATCATCCGTATGGATGTCCCACGTTTTACCACGCCGTCGAACAAACGGCAGAATATAATAACACCTTTATAAGAATCATAAATACTGTCAAAAATAAGTGCCTGCAGCGGTTCCTCCGGGTCTCCTGTCGGTGCAGGAATCTTCGTAACGATCTGCTCTAAGACCTGATCAATATTGATACCGTTCTTTGCCGATATTCTTGGAGCATCCTGTGCTTCAATTCCAATCACATCTTCTATCTCATTTACCACACGTTCCGGTTCTGCCGAAGGAAGATCGATCTTATTAATAACAGGCATTACATCCAGATCATGGTCGATCGCCAGATATACATTTGCAAGTGTCTGTGCCTCGATTCCCTGTGCAGCATCCACAACAAGGATCGCTCCTTCACAGGCAGCCAGACTTCTTGATACTTCATAATTAAAGTCAACATGTCCCGGCGTGTCGATCAGATTAAAGATATATTCCTCTCCATCCTGTGCTTTATAGATCGTACGGACACACTGTGCCTTGATCGTGATTCCACGCTCCCGTTCCAGATCCATATTGTCAAGCACCTGATTCTGCATCTCACGTTCAGTCAACAATCCTGTCTTTTCTATAATTCTGTCCGCAAGTGTCGATTTACCATGATCGATATGCGCTATAATGCAAAAATTTCGTATCTTTGACTGATCTACATGAGCCATCCTGTTTTTCCTCCAGTATCTGAATTTCTTTTCTCTTTCATTCTAATTGTGCATTCCCGCAAACAAATAATTTGGTGTTCATTATAATAACACAATCTCACTTTCCACTCAATACTTTGTACAGAATTGCAGACAGCGGTTCCATTGCATTTTTTGCTTCTTCTACTGTATTTGTCTGACTGCCGACTTCTACTAATAACGATCGCGGTTTCAGATCCAGATTATACCGATAGCCTTTAACAAATATCTTTCTTACAAAAGATTCATAATTTGCCTGTGCCGTCAGATACATCTGAAGGCTGAATGCAAGATTCTCCGTTTTATATGGATTTGCCAGATATGATATATCCCCATTCTTATTAAGTCGGCTCACTCCATTTAATAACATGACCTGTGCCGTCTTTTTGCCACCTATCTCCGTGATCAGATATGTATCTTCGGCTACGCCATCTCTGTGAAGATCGATCACGACATCAATGGAAGGGTATTCCGCAAGGATCTTCTGGACGCCTTCTCTCGCATAATCATACGCAGCACTTCGATCCAGTTCCCCGCCGGTCATATCATAGGCTGTCGTATCATGATAGACTGCCACCCCGTAATCTTCTTCGAGAAGATGCGTCAGGTAATCACCAACGCCGATCACTGTATCCTCGACTTTTCCCGGCTCAGAATCTTTAAAGTTCTCCGTTCCGTGTGTATGATAGATCAATACCTTAAAATTCTTTTCTTCTGTGTTGATCGTCAGATCCATGGATGCAAGATCCTGCCCATTTAATTCTTCTCTGGATACATTTGTCGTACTGTCGACCACATAGAAGTGATTTTTTATATAATCATAATCAGCAAGCTTTTCCTGCATATAACTGTGGCATCCGCTCATAGCCGCTACCGATGCTACCGCTTCTTTATTCTCCTGTACCGCCTTTGCCGACAGATCCTTTTGTATGTCCGCATCCAAGGCATCCGTCTTCGGTTCTGATGCATAAGATACAAATGCCCCTGCCAGACAATATTCCTGTAGACAGTCTTCTAAAAAAACGGCTGTTTCTTCATTTTTCTTCTCATCCTGCTGTATATCTGTCTCCTGCCCCGACGGCATCGTTCCAAACAGAAGCTGCCGCAGCATATCCGCCTTCATTTCATTGTCACATTTTGTAAACCATATTGTAAAAAAACCTATGATCAGAAAAAAGCAATAGCGTATTCTTCTTTTTTCGCATCCTGCCTGACAGTTATTCATCCCAGATAAACTCGTTACTTTTTGTTATTTATCAGTATATGAACCCTTTTCAAAAATAATACCATTTATTGCTTCGGATATTGTGAAGCTAATCCGTCTTATCAGTTCATCGATATTTTTAGGCGTAACAAACATATCTGCAAGATCCGGGTCTACCAGATGATATGCAATCTGATATCTCTGCTGTTCAGACAGTTCTTCCATCATCTTCTTCCCATACGTCTGATTAAAAGCATCAGCGATCTCATCAAGAGAATCATCAATGATCGAAGGAACCGATATAACAGTAGGGACACCAAGTGCGATAACCTTTGTTTTTATATTATCTGAATTGATCTCCATGCGGTTATTGCCAACGCCGGAGCCCGGACTGATCCCGGTATCTGTAAGCTGGACCGTCTTATTCAGTCGTTTACTGCTTCTCGCTGCGAGTGCATCGATCACCAGAACTGTATCTACCTTTATATTTCCACAGATCCCCTTTATGATCTCCACCGTTTCGATTCCTGTCTGTGCCATAACTCCGGGACAGATCGCCGATATATCATATTCCTGTCTGCCGGATATCGGTATTTTCTCTATTCCCAGATGCCTGGTTATAAAAAGATGATCGACGACAAGAGGTCCCAGTGAATCCGGTGTCACCTCCCGGTTTCCAAGTCCTACTACCAGAACGGAGCCTGCATCTCCAAGTAACTTTTTCAAATTTTTCGATAACTCATGGCACAATGGTTCATGAATCGACTCATCAAACTCCCTGATCTCAGGGCATTCGATCGTAATATATGTTCCGACAGGCTTCCCAAGCGTTTCTGCACCTTTTTCATTTGTTACGTTGATCGTCGTTGTTTTGATCCCCCTCTGATGAATCTTTGTGGCAATCTGTATTCCATCTAATTCCCCGCGGTCTTTTATATCTTCCCGCAATTCTATCGCAAGATCTGTCCGAATCGTCCGTTCCATAACCGTCCTCTTTTCTGTTCATTCTGTCTCCGGCAAAAACAGTTTCAACCGGTATATCTCTGGTATATAAAATGCCCCGAATGAATATTTCTATTCATCGGGGGCATCACGCTTTTCACGGTATCCTACATGATTTTTTTAATTATCCGGTTAATAACCTCCGGATATCCGCAGATCGTCATGATCGGTGGATTCCACTTTACATATGCTGTATCCTTGAAACAGGTAGATACACCTACTTCTATTCCCCCCTCCATCTCGGAAGAACGAACGATCCGCTTAAATTTACTCTTGTCTTTTACAAGGCTCCAGGCCGCTTTGCTGATCGTGAAATTCACAATCGGATACCCACCTTCATAGCCGGTTATAACCGCATCTTCGATAAATGAAAATTCCTCTTTCCAGGTTGCAATTGCATCTTCGATCGATTCAAACATAGTATCTGTATTCCTTTCACTTTTTATTCTGTCTTTTATACTTATTCAGATCGTGTTTTTTACACATACTACAAGTATAGCACATAGTCTTTTAAGATGCCTTAATTTTATTTCAGAAATGATTTTATACTTTATTATTATGTAAATCTCTGCTATAATGAATTGTATTTATGATCGAACTTAATTTAAGGAGGATTTTCCATGGATTTTAGTAAAAAGGGTGTGGAAAAGAAGCAGAAAGCTCTCGTTTCGAAACTGCCCCGAAATAAAAAGAAACTGACGGTATCTCTGTTCAAAGCAATGCTGGTCTTATTTCTGGCCATCATCGTTCTTGGCATCGGAGCCGGCTTTGGTGCATTGAAGGGTATTCTGGATGATACACCGGAGGTAAATGCAAAAGATCTGATCCCGAAAGGATATCAGACAACCCTGTATGATCAGGATGGCAAAGAACTCAAAGTTCTTGCAAGCTTTGATGCCAACCGTGAATATGTCTACTATGACGATATCCCTGAGATTCTGGTAAATGCGTTTATCTCTATCGAGGATCAGCGTTTCTGGGAACATAATGGTATCGATGTCCAGGGTATCATGCGTGCATTTGCTCACGGTCTTCAGTCAGGTGACTTCGATCAGGGTGCAAGTACATTGACACAGCAGCTGATCAAGAACCAGATTTTCAATGTAGGTCTGGATGAGAAAACCATGTTTGATAAGATCGAACGTAAGGTTCAGGAACAGTATCTTGCTGTCGAGATTGAAAAAGTACTGTCTAAGAAAAGTATTGCAGAATATTATCTGAATACGATCTATCTTGGTCAGGGTCGATATGGAGTAGAAACGGCAGCCCAGTATTATTTTAATAAACAGTTAAAAGATCTGACGATCTCTGAGTGTGCTGTTCTTGCTGCAATCCCTCAGAATCCAAGTAAATTTGATCCGATTGTATTTCCGGAAGAAAATGCCAAAAGACGTCTGATGGTTCTGGACAAAATGCTGGAGCTGAAAAAAATCTCTCAGTCCGACTACGATACAGCAATTGCTGATGATGTATATGCAGAGATCGAAAAAGTATCGACAATTAAAAAATCATCTCCTACAAAAGTAAACTCCTATTATATCGATGAAGTAATCAACCAGCTGGAAGATGACTTCATGTCAATGGGATATTCCAAATCAGAAGCAGACAGTATGATCTATTCCGGCGGTCTGGAAGTTCATACCTGTCAGGATACAGAGATCCAGGATATCTGCGATACCGTATTAAACGATGAGGATAACTATCCATCTGACAGCTATCAGCTCTCCTATGCACTGACTCTCGTAGATGACAATGGGGAACAGTATAACTACAGTCAGAACATGATGGTAACCTGGTTTCAGGAAGAAAAAGGGCAGTCTTCTTTCGACCTGATCTTCTCAAGCGAAGATGAAGCAAGAGTTGCTGCCGATGAATATAAAGCACACCTGATCGCAGATACCGGATACAAAGAACAGCTTGAAAGCTATAAGGTAACGGTAGAACCGCAGATTTCTTTCACATTGATGGAACAGGAAACCGGACAGGTAAAAGCGATCGTCGGTGGGCGTGGTGAAAAAACAGAGGATCGTTCTTTTAACCGTGCAACAGAAGCAACAAGGCAGCCGGGATCCACATTCAAGGTTGTTGCTGCTTTCCTTCCTGCACTGGACGGATGTGGCATGAGTCTTGCAACAGTATATAAAGATGAACCATATAAATACACAAATGGTGTAGAAGTCAAAAACTGGTACAGCGGTTACCGCGGACCACAGACTATCCGTCAGGCGATCCAGAATTCATTAAATATCATTGCTGTTAAAACAATCACCGATGTTACACCGGAACTTGCTTATGAATATCTGTTAAAGCTTGGATTCACAACTCTCGTAAAGAGCCGTACGAATTCAAGCGGTGGAATCGAATCTGATATCAATCAGTCTCTCGCACTCGGTGGTCTGACAGATGGTATCACAAACCTTGAGATTACAGCAGCATATGCAACGATCGCAAATGAGGGTAATTATATCAAACCTATCTTCTATACAGAAGTATATGATCATGATGGAAACTTATTGATCGACAACAGAACTCCGGAAGAATCCAAGGTCATCTCCCCTCAGAATGCATGGCTGCTCACAAGTGCAATGCACGATGTTGTAACGATCGGTACCGGTACTGCAGCAAACCTCTCATGTGGTCTTTATACCGCAGGTAAGACAGGTACTACTTCCAGCAACTATGATGCCTGGTTCTGTGGATACACTCCATACTATACAGCATCTATCTGGATCGGATTTGATGTAAATACAAACTTTGCCGCAGGAAACTATCACAAGAATATGTGGCGTAAGATCATGGATGAAATTGTTGAGGCCAAAGGCTTAGATACTTCAAAGACATTTGAAATGCCTGACGGAATCGTCCGTGCAACTGTTTGTAAAGAAACCGGACTGCTTCCGGTCGCAGGCTGTGATACGGTTACAGATTATTTTGCAAAAGGAACTGTTCCAAAAAAGAAATGTGGCGGTAATAAGAAGATTGTGATCTGTAACGAATCTCATAAACCAGCTACAAACACATGTAAAGAAACAACCACATATTATTATACAATCGATGATGATGGCAGGATCGAAATCATTGATGCCGACTTCGAATATGATCAGGATATCTTAAAAGAAAAATGTCCTCTTCATCCGGAAGAAGAAGAAACAGAAGATACTTCAGAGGATGATAAAAAAGAATATACAATCTCCTCATCTTCAGATGGCGGCGGTTCGATCTCACCGACAACAACAATTAAGAAGGGTAAATCAACAACCTTCTACATTACACCTGATAAGGGATATACCATTTCAGATGTCATCGTAGATGGAAGCTCAGTCGGGGCTGTAACTTCTTACAAGTTCTCGAAGGTAAAAGGAAATCATACGATCAAGGCTGTCTTCAAGAAGAAAGGCAAGCCAACAACAGAGGAACCTACTACAGAACCTCCGACACCGGAGCCTACGACAGAACCTACTACGGAACCTCCGACACCGGAGCCTACGACAGAACCTACTACAAAGCCTACAACAGAGCCTGAAACAAGCTCAGACGGTGAGTAAATACACATAAAAAGAACGCGAGGGTTTATCCTATTATTACGCAAGACACTTTCGTTCTATCCTCGGTGTAACGGCACATAGGACAGCAAAATACGCTGTCGAAGTGCCGACACGAGTAACTGAGACCTTAGCGAAGCTATGCTGAGGTTAGTTCGAAGTTACACAGAGTGGATAGGCTTGCTACATAATAGATAACCCTCGCGTTCTTTCTTTTATGTGTATTTATTCTATTTTGTCATCTTTGGTTTAAATATCAGTGAGGCTATATAGGAAAAGATCAGCGCCGCAGAAGTTCCTACTGCCGCCATCTTGAAACCTCCCCGGAACAACCCTATGAAACCATCCTGATCCACCGCTTCTTTAATCCCTTTCCAGAGGTTATATCCAAAACCTGATAAGGGGACGGATGCCCCACAACCTGCAAATTCCAAAAATGGTTCATATACTCCTACCGCACCGAGAACAGCTCCCGTACAAACAAGAAGCACCATGATACGTCCTGGCAGCAGTTTTGTATTGTCCATAAGGATCTGCACCAGAACACAGATCAAGCCACCAATGATAAATGCTTTTATATAATCCATATATTACTTCTACTCCCTTTCTATTATTACTCCATGGGCAATCCCAGGTATATTCTGTCCTTCGTTATAACTGACTGTTGACAAAAGAGCTCCTGTTGGTACGAAAAGTACTCTTTTCCATGATCCATCCCGTAATTGCTTTAATATATACCCTGCAAGAGTAATAGCTGAACAGCCGCATCCGGATCCACCTGAATGGGTATCCTGTTCTTCATTATCAAATATCTCTATTCCACAATCCATGTGCTGTCTGCTGATATCTATACCATTATCTTTTAACAGGTCAAAAAGGATCTTCTGACCGATCTTGCCCAGATCCCCGGTAATGATCCGATCATAATATGCCGGTTTTACATCAAAATCCTGTAGATTCTGATAGATCAGATCTGCAGCGGCAGGAGCCATACACGCTCCCATATTAAAGGAATCTTTAACTCCGTAATCAACGATTCTTCCTGTCGTAACGCCTTTAATTCTGACAGATACGGATGCATCATCATCTTTTTTATTTCCTATCACAAAGGCTCCACTTCCGGTTACCGTCCATGTTGCTGACAACGGACGCTGATTTCCATATTCCAGCGGAAACCGGAATTGTTTCTCAGCACTTCCATAATGACTGGATGTTGCTGAAACAGTATAGTCTGCATATCCTGCAGCAACCGTCATGGCTGCAAGTGACAATCCCTCACCACAGGTTGAACAGGCTCCATACAAACCAAAGATCGGTATATCCATATCCTTAACACCGAATGTTGTTGCGATCAACTGCCCAAGCAGATCACCTGCGAACAGATAACGGATATCTTCTTTCTCTTTACCTGCCTTTTTGATTGCAAGCTCTACCGCCTGCTTAACCATCTCGCTCTCTCCTTCTTCCCATGAATCCTTTCCAAATGTCGGATCCTCCGATACAATATCAAAATATCCCGCAAGCGGGCCTTCCGCTTCCTTCGATCCACAGACGGATGCTTCTCCCAATATATATGGAGGATCTGTAAAACTGACACTTTGTTTTCCTACCATTTTATTCATGTTTTCCGTATCCTTTCTTTTTTTCTAATAATATTCATTTGTCATTTACAGGTAAATTATGCATACAGAATATACTCTGGACAAATTCATCATTTCGGGGTAATCTTAAACAGATGCAAATCATACGACTGCATGAAAATCCAGATATCTGTCATGCAGATTTTTATATAATATTTTAAATGGAGTTATTTATGCTTTTTACAAAAGAATATTGGTTAAACTGTATTGATCGAACAAAACGATATATTAAAACATTTATTAAATGGATAATCTGTTCCATTATAATCGGAACAACCTGTGGCGCTGTAGGAACTGCCTTTCACTACAGTGTAGAATATGTTACAAAATTTAGAAATGGTCACTCGTGGATCATATATTTTCTACCCCTTGCGGGTCTGGTCATCATCTTCTTATACAGAAGTTGTGGACTGAAACATGACAAAGGTACAAATCTGGTCATCGGATCAATCCGAAATTCAGAATATAATGTACCATTTCGGATGGCACCTTTAATATTTATCTCAACTGTTATCACTCATCTTTTTGGTGGATCTGCAGGTCGTGAAGGTGCAGCCTTACAGATTGGGGGAAGCATCGGTGCATCGATCGGAAAACTGGTAAAAATGGATGATAACGATAAACACATTATGACCCTGTGTGGCATGAGTGCTGTATTTGCTGCATTATTTGGAACACCTGTCACTGCTGCTTTATTCAGTGTTGAAGTTATCAGTATCGGTATTCTCTACTACAGTGCTCTGGTTCCCTGTATCCTGTCAGCAACCATCGCATATGCGATCACAGAAAGGTTTCATATAACACCAACTTATTTTATTTTAAATCAGGTTCCTGAGATGTCTCTGGCAACCGGTATCCGTGTGGTTATCCTTGCAATTGTCGTTGCCGTCGTCAGTATATTGTTCTGTCTGTCCATGCAGGCAACAGGAAAAGCTTTTAAGAAATTTTTTAAGAATCAGTATGTGCGGATCTTTGTTGGCGGTGTCCTTGTGGTTCTGCTCACTATATTAGTTCGTTCCAATGATTACAATGGTGCAGGTATGAATATCATCGAACAGGCGATCCACGGAGAAGCCAAACCGGAAGCGTTTCTGCTTAAGCTGATCTTCACCTGTATCACGATCGGCTGTGGTTTCCGTGGCGGTGAGATCGTTCCTTCTTTCTTTATCGGTGCTACAGTCGGTTGTACCGTTGGTGGATGGATTGGACTCGATCCTGGATTTGGAGCCGCTATGGGGCTTGTATGCCTGTTCTGCGGCGTTGTAAACTGTCCACTGGCATCTTTAGTCCTCAGTATTGAATTATTTGGTGCAAGCGGCGTTCTGCTCTTTGCTATCGGTTGCAGTGTCAGTTACATGTTATCCGGATACTACAGCCTGTACAGCGAACAGAAGATCATCTATTCGAAGCTTCGTCCTCACTATGTAAATCTGTACACCAATCAGGAGGTGAAGACGATCGAGCATGATGAATAGCCCTACCATATTTATAACAAAAAGAAAGGCGTTCACCTTATATAATGTCTTACTGCGGTTTCTGTTCGATGCATATGCCTGATTCGTAAATACTCCTGTGCCAACTCGCTCTTCGAGCTCAAACAGGCACCCGTATTTACTGGCACTATGCATCTTACAACGAAATCCTCGTAAGGTCATTACATAAGATGAACGCCTTCTTTTTGTCGTATAATATTTACTTTATAATTTTTTCTTTTATATGTATGTTTTACTCTGCCTCTGTGGCATCCTCTGTCTTCTTATCGTCGGACTTGTCTGTTTTTGTATCATCGGTTTTATCTGATTTCTTGTCGGACTTTTTGTCTGTCTTTTTATCCGATTTCTTATCGTCCTTCTTTTCGGAATCTTTCTTCTCCTCGGTCGTCTCTTCTTCTGTCTCTTTCTCTTTTGTTCCTCGAAGAATGACTTTGTTACGTTTGTCATAGACACTGACAGATTCCGGTTCAGATGATACTTTTTCGCCATTTTCATCATAAACTGTACGATAAGTCTGAACCTTAAGTCCTGTGATACCGGTTACGGATACTTCTTCTTCTCCTTCTTCCAGTGTATCATCATCTTCATACTCCGTCTCGTAATCATATGTAGCTACAACTTCGCTGGATAAAGACACCTTAAAACCCTTTAATTTTGTTCCGTAGATCGCACAGGTAACTACTCCTCCGCCATAAGATGAAACGATCTTGATCGGATAATCTGTATTATTTGTAAATCTGTAATCCGGGCCGCCCCAGGATACCGTCGCATCAAATCCTGCATCTACATATGTAGAAGGATGTGGATGGCAATGTCTTTCGTCGATCTGAAGGTTCGCATACAGACATGCATCATACAATGTAGAGGATACCTGACAGATTCCTCCGCCAACTTCATCTACAGATTCACCATTGACATAAGACGGAGCCGCGCTGAAACCATTTTCAATCGTTCTCTGTCCTACAACATTATTAAATGAGAATTGCTCGCCCGGCATAAGGATCGTTCCATTACAATTCTCTGCTGCCTTTGCAACATTTGACTTTCTTGCCTCTGTTCCACCAACGTTTGTACTGAATGAACTCAAGGTATCACGGAACAGATAGGACTGCAATGTCTCCTTTGATAATTCAGGCTCTGTATATACCAGATCAATACTGACTTCTTCACCATCCTTCGCTGCCTCTAATTTCTTTGCAGCAGCATCTTTGTCAAAACTGACACCGGTCACAGAATCTGTCACACTGTAATCATTTTCAGGATCAAGTGTTGCATCTGCCGGTTCAACATAGACCTCATCATAGATCAGATCAAGATCTACATCTCCATATGTAAGTGGACACTCTATCGTCTCTGCATAATTACCGGTTGTGATCAGCGCCGCTATCTGGTCAACCAATTTATCAGTATCTACAACATAACCGCCTCTGCCTTTTGTCACGATGATCTTATCTTTTTCTACTGTGTAATATTTCTCCTCGAGTCCTTCTAACTTATTAAGTTCAGACTGTTTAACTGCTGTATATAACAGCTTCTTATCTTTTAATGAAGGCTTTGCCTGAATCTTTTGATCTCGAAACAGTGCAGCCACAAAATTCCATCCTCTTGCAAGGAAAGAATGCTTCTCATCGTTTGCCTTTTTCACCGCATCTGTAACATCCAGATCAAGTGCATCTTCGATCACTACACAGTATTTCTTATCCTTAACCGTTACGTCAATGGATGCATTACTGTATTCCGTTTCAAACTGCTCCTTTACTGCTTCTGCCGCCTGTGCGACCGTCATACTGCTGACGTCAATTCCGTTAATGCTTGTATTTGGGAAAAACTTTTTATTTCCAATGCATGTACATGCGATCAGATAAAACACGCCTAATGCAACAATAACACATATCGTTGTAGTAATACTTTTTTTTGCTTTTTTCATGATGTATCTCCATTTTACTACATTCGAGGATATACGCATCAAACAGATGGTTAAAATCCCCTACATTAATATATTCAACCATTTGTTAAAGTTATCATAGGAAATTTTATATGTCAATATGGATTCCAAAGGAAAGAAATATTTCACAAAAGCTATATTCTTTCATAAAAATTATGTAACATTTTTGGAGCAAACACATACCGGCATGGTTTATACCCAGCCGGCAAGTTTGCAGATCCAATAAATAACCCCAAGTACCCATGATACGAAAATTCCATACATGATAACAGGGCCTGCGATCGTGAAACATTTTACACCTTTTCCAAATACTTCACCCTCAGTCTGGAATTCAATAACCGGTGCGCAGACACCATTTGCAAATCCGGTGATCGGAACCAGTGCTCCCGCCCCGCCATATTTGGCTATCTTCTTATAAAGATTAAAACCTGTCAGGATAACACTGATCAAAACAAGAATAATAGATACATAAGATGAACTGTCATCCTTATTCCATCCAAAATACTGTAACAGGTTAAATAATCCCTGTCCGATCGTACATATAACCCCCCCGACCAGAAATGCCCAGAGACAGTTTCTGAATGAATTCGATGTCGGAGTTACTGTTTCTACATACTGATTATATTCTTTTTCTTTTGGTTCAAATTTCATACCATACACCTCTGATTCTTTCATTCTTATAAAATTTCTTTTCTGTATCCGTCAGATCAGTCCGGTAGAGATCAGTCCTATTACCGATCCCACAAGTTTACCGGCAGCCACCGCATAGATTACATAAGGGATATACCGTCTGACAGAAAACCGTCTTGAAATGATCGGAAACACATTTAATACCTCTGCCAGTGCTCCAACCAGGCAACCGGTAAATATACCGCCAAACAACGTAACAAACGCCAAACCCGGTAGTAAAAATGGGATTCTGACATTAAACAGATAAACGATATTTCCTGCAGCTGCACCATAAGCAAGCAGACATTCGATCAGCATATAATGCCGATCCCCTTTTACTTTTTCAGAAAGCTTCGGAAATACACCGATCAGTGAAATAAAAGCAAAATATCCACTGGATATTGCTGCGCCGCCAATAAATGCAACAATTGCATAACAGATATGTCTAATCAGCATCCCGGACATCCTTCTTCCTTGTAGCATCGGTTATGATCGTCTGATTCACTTCCTGTTCATACTGGCGCATTTGTACCTGAAGCGGTGTCGGATCATCTGTAAATTTCTTATTGACTCCATGATTAAAGAATATGATAATTCCGATAAATAAACCGATCGAATATGCAACAGCCCCTATCGCCGCACCGGACTCACTCCCTCCGGTAAATACATTTTGCAGCAGATCAAGCTGACCAAGCAGGTTGACATCGGAATTATAAGATATGATTGAAAATCCTGCACCAAAAAATGTGATCAGACAGAGCAGGATAAATTTAAAAGTCTGTTTGATCCTATCTGACGGATCAAACGCTTTATAATATACAACTACATTAGGCTGTCCCAGATTTGTGATGCTGACTTCCTCGTCGCAGTTCTTCTTAATCTCCTCTATAATATCCAGAATCGATATCACCTGCTGCCCTTTTGAACTGGTTGAAAAGTTCATAAGCTCAAGCTTCTCAATTCTGTTCTTCAGATCCAGATTATCAGCTACAACTTTTGACACATCCTTTATGCGAACTTTTCTCCGTTCGGCAAGGACATTTTCCGCAAGCTGCAGATAGACCATATATGCCATTTTTATCACCCGCTTTATTCTATATTTCTATAGGAAATAGGATGTCAGCATCTCTTATATTTTATACATATTCTTTCAGTTTCTCTAAAATTTTCTTCTCCTGTCTGCTCACCTGAACCTGACTAAGCCCAAGTACTTTTCCTGTCTCCGTCTGTGTACGGTCTTCAAAGTACCGAAGTCTGATCAGCTTCTGTTCATCCGGTTCGAGCCGGTCCAGCATCTGTGATAATGTAATATGATCCACAATATCCTGACTGTATTCCTCTGTCTTTGACAAGACTCCCGGCGTATCTAAAGATTCAATCTCCATCGATGCTTCCATCGCCATTACTATATCTCCGGCATCATAAGAAAGCGCCACAGCTATCTCTGCAATCTCCGGTTCGTAACCTTTTTCTTTCTTTATCTTCTGTCTGTACTGTTCTACCTTCATATTCATCTCTTTCAGACTCCTGCTCACCTTAATTGTGCCAGAGTCTCTAAGGAAGCGCCGGATCTCTCCCTGGATCAGTGGTACCGCATATGTTGAAAATTTCACACCATAATCAAAGCTAAACTTGTCAATACATTTGATCAGTCCTATGCATCCGATCTGAAATAAATCCTCGATATCATATCCTCGCCCTGTAAATCTTCTTGCTACACTCCATACAAGTCCAAGATTCTGTTCAATCAGCTTCTCTTTTGCATGGTCATCACCATTTTTCGCCTGTAAAAGAAGATCCAGATTATTTTCCATTTACATTGCACATCCTGTCCCTATTTTTTTCGTCATCTTCACTACTGTTCCGACTCCGGGTTCTGATTCCACTGTCAGTTCATCCATAAATGCCTCCATAAATGAAAATCCCATTCCTGATCTTCCATCCGTGCCCGTTGTATACATCGGTTCCATCGCCTTATCGACATCTTCGATTCCACATCCATGATCTGTAATTTCTATGTATAAAACTCTATCCTCAATCCGGGCAGTAACTTCGATCACGCCATCCTTTCCCTTATATCCATGTATAATGGAATTCGTAACAGCCTCCGATACCGCAGTTTTTACATCTGCCACTTCTTCCAGTGTCGGATTTGTTCTTGTCATAAATGATGCAACGACAACCCTTGCAAAGCTTTCATTTCTTGGATCACTTCCAAATTCTAATTTCATTTCATTTCTGTTCATTTCTGTCTTCTCCTTTTCTTCTATGAGGTATGTACATTCCGGTACGCTTCCTCAAAATCTCCTGCTTTTGTTGCGATCTTAAATATTCCTGACATCGTAAGCAGCCGTTCCATCCTGTCATTACTGTTTATGACAAATGCCTGTCCACCTCTGTCATAGACATTTCGAAAACGTCTGGTGATAAAACCGATCCCGGAGCTGTCCATCATATTTGTATTCTTAAAATCGAAAACAACATAGCGGACTCTGGAGTCCGCAAAAGCATCTTCCGTTTCTTCTATCAGCCCGGATGCCCGATAATCATCTACCTCCTCAGGAAGTTCGATTAGTATAGTATCCCCAATTTTTTCATAATTATTCATATTTCCCTCCTTTTTCAGACATATAATTTTTAGCGTAAATACATGAATTTCTATATAAAATCAAGTAATCCCATTTCACAACAAAAAAGACAAATAAGAGTATTAATTCTCCTATTTGTCTTTTGTATTTTATGATGTTTATTGCAGATCATTCATTCATAGTATCCCGACCAGACTCTGTTCCTGCCTCCTGAGTAGTTCCTTCTGTTGAAGTTTCCTCTGTTGTAGTTTCTTCTCCATCTGTAATGGTATCTTCACTCGTCTTGCCTCCGGATAAAGAAACTGCAACCGTATAATAAATAGAATCCGGACATTTATCAATGAAAGTCTCAAATGCTGTTTTCGCTTTGTCTTCGTCTTCTGTTCCCAGATAACAAAGAGCTTTATAATATAATGCAACATCGTATTCCGGGCTGGTCTCCAGTACCTTATCAAGCTCTGTCACAGCCTTATCATACTGTGTATCGTTATAATATTTGAGTGCCAGCTGCATGGATACTTTATCTGCATCTGCTAACTCTGCCTTACTTTTCTTCTCATACTCCGACACCTGTTTTGTCAATGTATCATTCTTTGTCGTAAGCGTATCAAGCTGATCCTGCAATGATGAGATCTTGGTATTTTTGTCTGCCAGATCTTCACTGTAAGCGATCTTCACATCCCGGCTCTCATTATCTGCATTCTTATTATGCTGTGGCATTACAAGAAACCACATAACTGCCAGTCCGAGCAGAAGTCCCGCAAATACATATGCCAGTGAATATTTGTAGAAATTGATATCCTTATATCTGCCCACCGGAACCGGTTTGCCTTCATAATCAACCGCATCATTATCTACATATGCCCGTGGCTGATCTTCTACAAACAGAAGGTCTGCATCATAATCATCATCCGGATAATCACGAAAGCTCATGATCTCCTCATCGGTATGTCCCATCTCATTGAAATAACGGACAGCCAGAGGATTCGTCCTGTCGATCTTAATAACCCGCTTTAATGCTTTTCTTGCTTTATCGTATTTATTGTCATCAATCAGCAGAAGTGCCATCAGCAGATATCCATTTATAAATTTTGGATTGTCTGATAAGACCTTTCTAAGCTGTATAAATGCGAGATCTTTGCTTCCCTGTCTGGCGTAATTTAATGCCTGATTATATTTTCTTGCCGCATTATTCGTGGTTTCAAGCTTGTGAGGATTTCCCTTCACTTCTTTGATATAACGTTTTGCAACATTTCGTCCACTGAAATAATTCACACTGATGACCCAATGGCTTAATGCAAGGACAACTTCTCCTGTCTCATAATATACAAGCCCCAGAAGATTTCTGGCATCAATATTCATCTTGTCATATTTAAGGGATGTCTTTAATGCTTCCTCTGCACCGCTCATATCACGGACTCTGGCTTTATCCAGACCAATGTTATAATAATATTTTGATGTGTTCAGTGCCTTATTTACAAATTCACTCTTTAATCCACATTGACTGCAATATCCGGTAACAAGGATCTTACCGCCACAATGCTTACAATTCAGTACATCTGCCATATTTTATTTCTCCGTTTCCTTTGCTACACGAAGCATTTCCTGCATAATATCTGAAATATCCTTCAGATCATTATGATAAATGGCATCTTCTGCCTGGTCTACTTCCAGAGTTGGTCTGAATTTTTTTACTTCTTCATCAAAGTTTATCATGCTATTCCTCCATATTTGCAGACCTCTCTTTTCTCTTCTGAAGCCAGCATTTTACCTCGCCTACCAGATAAAGAGAGCCTACACAATAGACTGCTGAATCTGTAATCTGTTCTTTATAACGGATGGCCGCATCCATTGCTTCTGCAATATCTTCATATGCCTCCACCACATGTCCTGTGTATTTTTGGAACCTGTCAGCGATCAGTGAGACCGGTGCTTTCCGTTTATTATCCACACTGGTAACTATGATCTTCTCAAAAGAAAGTTCTTCTGTCAGATCCCGTATCATCGTATCATAATCCTTGTCCTTGACTGCTGCAAAGACCAGGATTTTCTTTTTCTCCGTATAAAGCGTCCGAAGTGTTCTGCAATAACATTCGATTGCTTCCGGGTTATGTGCACCATCTACATATAGATCCGGTGCGATCTCCTCCATCCTGCCTTCCCATGAAAAATCAAGCAGCCCGCTTCTGACTGCCTGTTCTATACGGGCATCATCCTTTTCCTTATATCGCATCACTTTGTTCCGCATCAGAATATCAAAGGAAGTAACCGCAAGACAAGTATTTTCGACCTGATAAAGAGACGTTTTCGGTATCCTTAAATGGTCATAATTATAATACCGATTATGAAATGAAAAATCAATGGTTTTATCATCTATTTCATTTATTATATAGTTTGATTTTTCGACCGCTGTTACAGCGGAATCCAATTCTTTTGCACGAGTCTCTATGATTCCAGACGAAACCGCATCCCGTTTAAAATATACGACGGGAACTGACGGTTTGATGATCCCCGCTTTCTCTCCTGCGATCTGCTCAATGGTATCTCCAAGGTATTCCATATGATCCAGTCCCACCGATGTGATGATACAAAGCTCAGATTTTACGACATTGGTCGCATCCAGTCTGCCTCCCATCCCAGTCTCATAGATCACATAATCCGGCTGTTTCTTCTCATAGTAGACAGCCGCCATTGCAAATATTACTTCAAAGAAAGACGGATGAACTGTAAACTTCTTCTGTACCTGTTCAAATGCCCATGCAAAATCTTCGTCTGAGATCATTTCATCATCATACCGGATCCGCTCATTGATTGAAACCAGATGTGGAGACGTAAATAAACCCACATGAAAACCTGCATGCATCAGTATCGTTGCAAGTGCCTTTGCCGTCGAGCCCTTGCCATTTGTCCCTGCTATATGGATCACTCTGCTCTTATCCTGCGGATTCCCTAAATGTTCAAGAAGACTGGCAAGATTTTCTGTGCCAATCTTCTGTGCGAACAGTGGAATGTTTAAGATATAATCAACTGTTTCCCTGTAATTCATCTGACATTCCGCCTATCTGTTATCTATCTTTTCCGGATACAGGTCATGATTTGACAATCTGTTCCATGCAACTTCTTCCCATTTGGTTCCCGGTCTTCCGTAATTGCAATATGGATCGATCGAGATACCGCCTCTCGGAGTAAATTTGCCCCAGACCTCTATATATTTTGGATCCATCAATCTAATCAGATCTTTCATAATAATGTTCATACAGTCCTCATGGAAATCACCATGATTCCGGAAACTGAACAGATAAAGCTTCAGAGATTTACTCTCTACCATCTTCACATCCGGTACATAAGATATATATACCGTTGCAAAATCCGGCTGCCCCGTGATCGGACATAAGCTGGTAAATTCCGGACAGTTGAACTTGACAAAATAGTCATTGTCCTGATGTTTATTGATAAAGGTCTGTAACATCTCCGGTGCATAGTCCATGCTGTATTTTACATTCTTATTGCCGAGAAGTGTTACATCTTCCATTTCTTCTGCAGTCCTTCCCATCTTCTGTTGCCTCCTTATGCATCTACTTCTTCTGCTGCCTTTGATACACATTTGATCAAAATCTGAACAGCCTTATCGCACTGTTCCTTTGTTACGATAAGCGGTGGTGCCATACGAATCACATTTGGTCTTACTGCCGTGATCAACAATCTATTCTCAACAGCCAGATGCTTTACTTCATTTGCGATCGGTTTGGTAAATTCAACACCAACCAAGAGTCCGCGTCCACGTACTTCCTTCACATATGGAAGAGAATAAAGCTGTTCTACAAAATAAGCGCCTGTCTCTTTTGCATTCTCTGCAAGATGGTTGTCTAAGATCTCATCGATCTCTGCAAGGGCGGCTGCACAGCATACCGGATTGGCTGCATAAGTAGAACCATGCGCCCCCGGTGTAAATGCACTTGCCAGTTCTGCTGATGTACAAAGTGCCCCGATCGGCATACCGCCACCGATCGCCTTTGCCATAGACACCATGTCAGGCTTTACTCCATAGGTCATAAATGCCATTGTATCACCGCATCTGCCCCATCCGGTCTGAACCTCATCGAATAATAACAGGATACCGGTCTCATCACAGTAAGCACGAAGTCCCTTTAAAAATTCCTCCGTTGCCGGATATACTCCACCTTCACCCTGAACAGGCTCTACCATGATAGCAACTGTATCTTTTGTACATTTGCTCTTAAAATCCTCAAGGTTATTAAACTCTGCATATGTGAAGCCCGGAAGCATCGGCTTGAAACCGATCTGGCATGCATTGTCCGGCTGTCCGGTTGCTGATAAGGCTCCGTAGGTTCTGCCATGAAAGCTGTTAATGGCTGTAACGATATGATAATGTTCCGGTCCGTAATGATCGGTTCCGTATTTTCTTGCCATCTTGATCATCGCTTCATTTGTCTCTGTTCCTGAATTCTGGAACAGCACCTTCTCCATACCGATCGTCTCACAGATCTTCTTTGCAAGCAGGATCATAGGAAGTGTATATGCATAGTTGGATGCATGGATCACATTCTGACACTGGTCTGCGATCGCTGCCGCAACCTTCTTATTACAGTTACCGGTGCTGTTTACTGCGATGCCGCCGAAGAAGTCAAGATATTCATTTCCTTCCTCATCGTACACATACATGCCGTCTCCCTTTTCCTCGATAAAATTCCATCTTCTGGACTGCTCGGCAAGGTATTTATCTACTATGTCAAGTAATTCGTCTTTTGTATATCCGCTTTCACTAACTTTCATCTTCCTGTCTCCTTTATATAAATACAAATTATAAGTTCTTACTAATGTGCAAACTGTGAATTATAAAGGGTGTAATAGAATCCCTTCTGTGCTAAAAGTGATTCATGATTGCCCTGTTCAATGATGTGACCATCCTTCATAACCAGTATAATATCAGATTCTTTGATCGTTGACAAACGGTGCGCAACAACAAAGCTCGTTCTGCCCTTCATCATCTTCGCAAATGCACGCTGGATCCGGATCTCGGTTCTGGTATCGATCGATGATGTTGCTTCATCAAGGATCAGCATAGGTGGCAGATCGAGCATAACTCTGGTAATACATAAAAGCTGCTTCTGTCCCTGTGACAGTCCGCCGCCATCCTCTGATATTATGGTATCATAGCCCTCAGGCAGACGCTTGATAAAGCTGTGTGCATGAGACTGTTTTGCTGCTTCTATGATCTCCTCGTCCGTTGCATCCGGTCTTCCATATGCGATATTCTCCTTGATGGTTCCGGTCTTTAACCAGGTCTCCTGAAGAACCATACCATAATTATCACGCAGGCTCTCTCTCGTTACCTGTCGGATATCATGACCATCTACAGAGATAGCTCCGGCATCTACATCATAGAATCGCATTAAAAGATTGATAACAGTACTCTTACCACATCCGGTCGGTCCGACGATCGCTACACGCTTGCCAGGTTCTACCTTCAGATTCAGATCCCTGATCAGTTCTACATCTTTATTATATGAGAAATCCACATGAGACAGATCCACCTGTCCATCTGCTTTCTCGATCACATATGCATCTGCCGGCTCTGCGATCTCCGGCTCTTCATCGATCAGTTCAAATACTCTGGCTGCGGATGCAAGTGCATTCTGAAGCTCCGTTACGACACCTGATATCTCATTAAATGGCTTTGTGTACTGGTTTGCATAGCTTAAGAAACTGGTAAGCTGACCAACCGATATTCTTCCCTTGATCGCCATTATCGCACCGATGATACCAACACCGGTATATACTAAGCTGTTTACAAAACGGGTGCATGGATTGGTGATAGATGAGAAGAAGGTCGCATCCAGTCCTGCCTTATTCAATCTCTTATTTACTTCGTTAAAGGTGGCATTTACATTTTCTTCCATGGAGAAGGCTGTTACAACCTTCTGATTTTCGACCATCTCATTTACAAGTGAGGTCATTTCACCTTTGATCTCTGCCTGTTTTCTGAACATATGATAAGTCTTCTTTGCGATAAATGCTGCAACAAACAGGGATACCGGAGTGATCACAACAACTGCAACCGTGATCACTGCATTAATAGATAACATAAAACAAAGCGTTCCAACAATAGTCATAACACCGGTAAATAACTGTGTAACGCCCATCAGCAGACCATCTGAAAACTGGTCTACATCTGCGATCACACGGCTTACGATATCACCATGTGTATGAGAATCCACATAGGATAACGGAAGCTGCTCTAACTTCTTATAAGCAGATGTACGGACATCATTTACAACATGATAGGTAACTTTATTATTCAATATATTCATGATCCACTGACAGACTGCCGTAACCGCAACTACGATCACAAAACGGAGCGCCAGTGTCTTTAATGCTCCAAAATCAACGACTCCTTTTCCAACGATCTTATCTACCATATGTCCGGTAATGATCGGCGCATATAAGGTCAGAATAACGGATATCGCTGCACAGATCAGAGAAAGGACAACTAAGAAACTGTATCGTTTGATATACTTTAATATTCTGCCAAGTGTTTTCTTATTGGCAGTCGTATTTTTTTCTTTTTTACTCATCGTCGTTTCCTCCTTCCTATGCCATTGCGTTTCCGGCAGAAGTCTTTTTACCGGATACTTCATCTGCCGATAACTGTGACTGACAGATCTCCTGATATACCTCACAGGACTGTAACAGTTCTTCATGAGTGCCAATACCTGCAACCTGTCCATCATCTAATACGATGATCTGATCAGCCCCCATGATCGTCGATGCACGCTGGGAAACGATAAATACGGTCATACCCTTTGTCTGTTCTTTGATCGCACGACGAAGGGCTGCATCTGTTGCAAAGTCAAGTGCTGATGCACTGTCATCCATGATCAGGATCTCAGGCTTTCTTACAACCGCTCTTGCGATCGTAAGACGCTGTTTCTGGCCTCCGGATAAGTTCTTACCGCCCTGTGTGATCTTAAAATTCATACCATCTGTTTTCTGATCGACAAATTCTTTTGCCTGTGCGATCGTAAGTGCCTCATTGATTTC
Source organism: Lachnospiraceae bacterium UBA6403 (assembly GCA_002437435.1). GTDB lineage: Bacteria > Bacillota > Clostridia > Lachnospirales > Lachnospiraceae > Coprococcus. The sequence continues at coordinate 35,682 of DJPV01000070.1, forward strand.
TTCCTCCGTTGCGTCATTTTTACCCCAGCGGATATTCTCGGCAATCGTTCCCTGGAACAGCACTGCCTTCTGCGGAACTACACCTACCTTCATGCGAAGAGAACGGAGATCATAGTCCCTTACATCCACATCATCGATCTTAACTGTCCCACAGGTTGCATCATAGAATCTTGGGATCAGGTTGACCAGAGAACTCTTACCGGAACCCGTACCACCGATAATACCGATCGTTTCTCCTTCCTTTGCCGTAAAGGATATACCGGTCAGTGAATCTTCCGATGCTTTACCATACCGTAAGGCTACATTTTCAAATGCTACCTTAGGAACACCCTGTCCGGCTGCCTTCTGTGCTTCTGGTGAAGCAGAATCCGTGATTGAAGGCTTTGTATCAAATACAACATTGATTCGCTTTGCACATGCGATTGACTTTGTGATATTGATAATAAGATTTGCAAGCTTAACAAGCTCAACTAAGATCTGTGACATATAGTTGATCAGTGCAACAACTTTACCCTGTGACAGGATACCGATATCGGTCTGTCCGGCTGCGATCCAGATGATCGCAACAGTTGCAAGATTGATGATCACATATGTGACAGGATTTAAGAATGCAGAGATTCTTCCGACATATAACTGAATATCCATCAGATCATCGGTTGACTTATCGAATTCATCAACCTCTTTCTGCTGTCTGTTAAATGCACGGATCACGCGGGCGCCTTCCAGATTCTCACGGGTCAGCAGCATGACCTTATCGAGTCTTGCCTGCACCTTCTTAAACAATGGAATACTGACAAGCATGATTCCAAAGACTACGATCGATAATGCCGGTATCGTAACCACAAAGGTCATGGCTGATTTGACATCGATCGTAAATGACATGATCATCGCACCAAACACGATAAACGGAGATCGTAAGAACAAACGGAGTACCAGATTGACACCTGTCTGGATCTGATTGATATCACTGGTCATACGAGTAAGCAGTGTCGATGTGCCGATCGTATCGATCTCGTTGTAAGAAAGACTGGTGATATGGCGGAACAGATCACTTCGAAGTGCCGTTCCAAATCCGGTTGCTGCTTTCGCTGAAAAATACTGCGCTGTCAGTGAACAGCTCAGTCCGATAATACCAAGTGCGATCATAACGAGACACATCCGAAGAACATACCCCATGTCCTGATTCTTAATACCGGTATCAATAATATGTGCCATTACGATCGGGATCAGCAGTTCGAAACAGGCTTCCAGCATTTTAAATAACGGTGCTAGAACCGATTCTTTTTTATAGTCCCGTAAATATCTTAATATTCCCTTCATTCTACTCTCCTACTCTTGTTGTGTTAAAAAATATATACGCTATCTGCAATTGTTTTTAACATACCATATGCCAGGCCTGCTGCCAAACGGCTTTTTGCCGTCCTGCTGCCTGCCTGGCATACATATATGGTAGAATCTCCACAACACCTTACAT
>DJPV01000070.1:37232-50098 GCA_002437435.1 Lachnospiraceae bacterium UBA6403
TCTGGAAGATTTGCATTGTGATATACAGCCTGTACATCATCATCTTCATCTAACAGATCAAGAATTCTTGTAAATTTCTTTACTGTCTCAGGGTCTGTCAGATCTACATAGTTCTGTGGGATCATGGTAAGCTCTGCTTCTGCCATCTTGATTCCATCTTTTTCAAGAGCTTCTCTGACTGCTGAGAAATCATCCGGTGCTGTAATGATCTCGAAGCTGTCCTCTTCCTCGCTGAAGTCTTCCGCTCCGGCATCCAGTGCCATCATCATAAGATCATCTGCATCCAGATCACATTCTTCTTTATCAATAATGATCTGTCCTTTATTATCAAACATATAAGATACACAACCGGTAGTTCCTACATTTCCACCACCCTTTGTAAATGCATTTCTTACATTTGCTGCTGTTCTGTTCTTATTGTCTGTAAGGGTATCAACGATGATTGCTGTACCGTTTGGTCCATATCCTTCGTATGTATTAGCAACATAGTTTACTGAGTTCGCGTCACCTGCTGCTCTGTCGATACCACGCTTGATCGTATCGTTTGGCATATTGTTTGCCTTTGCTTTTGCGATTACATCACGAAGCTTGCTGTTATTATCAGGGTTTGATCCACCCTCTTTTACTGCGATCGCAATTTCCTTACCGATAATTGTAAAGATCTTACCCTTAGCTGCATCGTTCTTTTCTTTCTTATGTTTAATATTTGCAAATTTTGAATGTCCTGACATTTTCTTACTCCTTAATTCTGTAATTCTATCTTTTGAATATCCGCGCTCTTCGGATATCAGTTTCTTTTTTGAGACGTTATCAGCCCAACTGATTTATAATATCGTGATTTCATCACTCAATGCATTCCGCAAAATCACCATCCTTGCAAGCAAATAATTTTGCGTTCATAATATCATAACTGATTTTCATTTTCAACCTTGGTTATCCGTACCTTATCGATCATCTTGTCCTTGATCCCAATGGTTTCAAAATTATATCCCTTATATGTAATATCGATCTTCTCATTCTCATAAGGAAGCCTTCCCAGTTCATATAGCATAAAACCATTCAATGTCTGGAAATCTTCATCCGGGAATTCGATGCCCAGATGTTCTGACAACTCATCCAGTTCTGCTCTTCCGCCCACGATATATCCATGACCTGCAAGTGCAATATCATCGTCATCATCGTCGTATTCATCGAAAATATTTCCGACAATTTCTTCCAGAATATCTTCCATCGCTATGATGCCTTCGGTCTGACCGTACTCATCTACAACGATGACCATGTGAATCTTCTCTTTCTGCATGCGTTTGAATAACTCTGATATGTTTTTCGTTGGATGTACAAATGTTGGCTCAACCATGATCTGTTCGATCGTCTGGTTTTTATCCTTCAGATATGCTTTTACAAAATCCTTAAAATACAGGATTCCGACTATATTGTCCAGATCATCATCAAACACCGGATATCTGGAATAATTATTTTCCAGCATAATCTTGATCGTTTCATCCATTGTAGTATGTTTGTCAATTCCAACTACATCGGAACGCGGTGTCATAACATCCCGGACTTCTTTCTCGCTGAATTCAAAAATATTCGTGATCATCTCAACTTCATCATCATGAATGAGTCCCTGTTCATTTCCTTCATTGACCATGGAAATGATCTCTTCCTCAACTTTTTCTTCATCAGCTTTTCTGTTATTAAATAATTTCATATACCAGACAGTTTCTGTCTACAAACCACCTCTCCTGTTCACTTCATTCTGCATTCTTTCTTATTTCATACGAACGCAAATATAATGGAAATATATCATTAATTCTCACATTCGTCAATTTTTTCATATGAAAGCCTGTATAAATATACATTTTCTGCAATTTTCATATTCATCAGATCCATATACATCTGCTCAGATTAATACAGATCCAGACTGATCTTCAATGCAGTATCCACCTTTTTCAGGATATCATCTCCCATATGACATACCTTTTCTTTTAGTCTCTGCTTATCGATCGTACGCACCTGCTCCAATAACACAACAGAATCCTTTGCCAGATCATACCGGCTGGAATCGATCTCTACATGTGTAGGCAGCTTTGCCTTGTTCATCTTACTGGTGATCGCTGCACAGATCACCGTGGAGCTGTGCTTATTTCCTGCTTCATTCTGTATAATAAGTACCGGTCTGACTCCACCCTGCTCTGAACCGACAACAGGTCGTAAGTCAGCATAAAATATATCGCCTCGTCTGATTACCAATTCTTTTCACTCCATTTATTTATTAACATCTTCTGTTGTGAAAAGTATTTCCAATTCTATTCTATGATATTCAGTTCTGGCGCAGATAATTCACTTCCGCAACTTCTTTGCCATTCTCTATATAAACTCTTGGTACACGTCTTCCGATATTACAGATCAGCTCATAATTGAAGCTGTTGGCCGGTTCTGCAACTTCTTCTACCGTGATCTCCTTGTCACCACGCTTACCGATCAGAACAACCGGATCACCGACTGCCGTCTCCGGTATATCACTTACATCGATCATAAACTGATCCATACAGACACGTCCGGTGATCGGTGCATACTTGTCATGAATGATAACCCGTCCAATATTGGACTGTGCTCTTGGATATCCGTCTGCATAACCGGCAGATACCGTGGCAATCCTCATATCATGTGGTGCGATAAAAGTCCAGCCATATCCGATACCTGTTCCTGCTTTTACATCCTTTACATGAACCACCTTAGCGAGCAGTTCCATTGCAGGCTTTAATGCTGCGATCGAATGATCGACCTCATCCGATGGATATAAGCCATATGTCACGATACCGGATCTTACCATATCAAATCCTTCATTATCCATCTCCATGATTCCTGCGCTGTTCGATATATGTTTTACAGGGATCGATACACCCTGTTCTTCTAATCTGTGTATCACACTTCGAAATAAAGCAAGCTGTCCGTTTGCTGCTGTTTTATCGTATTCATCTGCTTTTGAGTAGTGAGTAAATATCCCCTCGATCTCTATTCCCGGCATGTGCGCGATCTCAATGATATCATTAATGCCTGCATCATCGCACTGGAATCCAATGCGGCTCATACCAGTATCCATCTTGATATGGATCTTTGCTCTTGTGCCTTTCTTTATCGCATCATCCGAAAGAATGGCACACTCTGCCTTGTCATACATAGCAGGCCTTACATCATATGTTATCAGTTCCTCATATTCAGATGGATCTGTGTATCCAAGGATCAGCAACGGTTTCTCACATCCTGCATGACGAAGTTCTACTGCTTCATCAATACATGCAACCGCATAAAAATCTGCCAGATCAGAAAGAGCCCTTGAAACCTCTACTGCTCCATGTCCATAAGCATCTGCCTTGATCACGGCAAGCATCTTCATGTCTGCCGGCACACATGCCTTCATCATCTTAATATTATCCCTAATATTGTCCAGATTTATATCTGCTTCTATTCTTCTATATTTATTCATTTGTCTACGCCTCTGCTTATTATATATTTTATATATAAGAACTCATGACCGAACCGATCTCTTCGATCAGGCTGCCGGCGGTCATTGCTGCCTTTCCATATCGTTTCTTTGCACGATCTCCCGCCAGTCCGTGTATATACACACCTAATCTTGCTGCCTCTGCCGGAGATATTCCGCTGGCTAATAGTCCTGCGATCATTCCCGCGAGTACATCACCGGATCCTGCTGTCGCCATACCATCATTTCCTGATGTATTCATATAGGTATGCACTCCGCCTTCACTGACACAGGTTCTTGCATCTTTTAATACACATATGAGTGTTTCCGCCTCTGCGAATGATCTGCATTCACTAACCAGTGATTCTTTCAGTTCTGTTACCGTCTTTCCTGTCAGTCTGGCCATCTCTTTTACATGTGGTGTAATAACAAGTGATGTATTTCCAGCCTGTCTGCTTATCTCTCCTGCTGTAAGTAAATCTTTATGAACGGATAAAAGATTGAGTCCATCGGCATCAACAACGACTGTTCCTTTGAAATTCTCCAGCACTATAGCAAGCATACGTTCTGCTTCTTTTCCGGTTCCGATCCCCGGTCCGATAAGTATGACATCAGCCCATGAACATGCATCCTCTGCACAGCAGACCGCAGTTTTCTCATCCTGATATGTCATCATCAATGTCTCCGGAAGATATCCGCCAACGATCACTCTATTATCCTTATGGGTATATACCTTTACCATACCACTTCCAACCCGATAGGCCGCTGATGCCGCAAGACAGGCAGCTCCTGATATCTCCTGACTGCCGGCTATTACAGCTACTTTTCCAAATGTACCTTTATTACCATCTTCTGCTCTTTTTGGAAGGCGTATCAAGTCTTTTTCTTCATATGTATATATTTCCGGCATTACTTTATCGACCGCTTTTCCCGGAAATCCTATGTCCTTCACAAGAATCTCTCCACAATAAGTACATCCCGGATAAAGTACCATTCCGACTTTCATAAGTCCCATCGTTACTGTAAGGTCTGCCCTTACTGCAACATTCATCACCTGTCCTGTTGTTGCTGATATTCCCGATGGAATATCAATCGCTACGACATATGCCGGAGTATCATTGATTCTCTCCACGACTTCCTGATGAACGCCCTTAATATCCCGTTTTAAGCCAACACCAAATATTGCATCAACGATAATATCATACTTCTGATCAGGATATTCATCAAGGATCTTTACCCCAAGCTGTTCCAGAATATGCTGTTGAACAGCAAAACTCTCGGTTGCCTTCTGAATCTGTCCAATACAATATACATCTGTCTGATAGCCTTTTTCTAATAACATTCGCGCTACAGCCAGTCCATCGCCACCATTGTTGCCCTTTTCAACAATAACCAGGATCTTAATATCTGCCACTGTTTCTACAGACTGTCCATTCCTCTGGCTGATTGGAAATTTGTTCTCAATTTCTTCTGCCACAGCCATAGCTGCCCGTTCCATTAATACAATGCCAGGGATTCCGATCTGATCGATCGAAGTCTGATCAATTCTTTGCATCTCTTCCCCTGTTGCAAGGAATTTCATAAAACTGATACCTCCTTCCGGTGGTATATACAAATGCCATGGCAATTACGCCATGGCATTTGTATATATCTTTTAATAATTGCATTTCTGCTATTTATCTTTTCTTTAAAAATTCAGGTATTCTGATACTGTCATTTGGCTGTACCGTCGGTCTTGCAGGCTTTGGTGTTGGCGCGCTGACATGTGGTTCAACCGGCGCAGTTGTTCTTGTTGTGTTTGGAACTACCGGCTTCACTGCCTGTGCAGAAGAAGTCTCTGACAGGAATGTTGGTCTGATCGAAGATGTTCCAAGTGCCTGCCCACCATAAGTAGGTGTTGCCGCCTTTCTTGCCTCACCAAATGAAGCTGTTGTGTTCACACTGTCAGGCTTTGGAGCAGCAGTTCCTGCAAATCTGCTGACAGGCGTAGCTGTCTCTGCTTTCTCAAGTCCTGTTGCAATGATCGTGATACTGATCTCTTCGCCCATATTATCGTTATCAACTGTACCGAAGATAATATTTACGCCGTCACCAGCCTGTTCGGTCAGATAAGTAACAGCATCGTATGCTTCTACGATACCAATATTTCCTGAGAAGTTTACAATAATATCGGTTGCACCGGATACTGTTGTCTCCAATAATGGTGAATCCATAGCCTCTTTAATTGCATCAACAGCCTTATTCTCTCCACTTGCTGATCCGATACCGATATGAGCAATACCCTTATCTCTCATAACTGTCTGGATATCTGCAAAGTCGAGGTTGATAAGACCCGGCTTGTTGATCAGGTCTGTTACACCCTGAACACCCTGCTGAAGAACCTGATCTGCTTTCTTTAAAGCATCAGGAATGCTTGTTCTCTTATCACAGATCTGTAATAACTTATCGTTCGGGATAACGATCAGTGTATCAACATTCTCTTTTAATCTTGCAATACCTTCCATCGCATTTTTCATACGTGGTTTTCCTTCGAAACCAAAAGGCTTTGTTACTACACCAACGGTCAGGATACCAAGATTTCTTGCCATCTCAGCTACAACCGGTGCAGCACCTGTTCCGGTTCCGCCACCCATACCACATGTTACAAATACCATGTTAGCATCTTTTATAATATCAACAATTTCTTCTCTATTCTCTTCAACTGCACTGGCACCGATCTCAGGCTTTGCACCTGCACCAAGTCCCTTTGTCAGTTTCTCACCAATCTGAATCTTTGTTGTAGCCCTGCTTAATGAAAGTGCCTGCTTATCAGTATTGATCGCTATCAGTTCAACACCTTCTACATTTTCATCAATCATTCTGTTTACTGCATTGTTACCAGCGCCACCTACTCCAATTACCAGTATTCTAGCTGGTGTTCTCTCATCGTTAGACTTTATTTCGAGCAAGGTTATTTCCTCCTTCTATATATTTCTTTATTTCTTGTACATACGCTCCTACCCCCAGTTTTCTATTCTGTCATAAAATACTTCTCCGCGAAAATATCATCCGCGTGGCAAAAGTATGAGGAGTGTACATCTATATAATCGCATTAATATCTTAATAATACGATTTTTTTATAAATAACGCAACAACTTTTTGTTGTAAATTTCACTTATTTTCCTTAAATATTGCATTTCCTGTGCCTGCCGTATAATCCGTCAGATCCAGTGTTCCACTTTTTCCTTCCAGTTTTGCAAGAATACTTTCCAGATTCATCAGCTTGTCCTCAAGTCCTGATCCACTTCCAAGTTCAATCTTTATCTTATCCTTATATAGAACGATCTCATTGTCACTGTTGAACCGGATCTCATCAATCAACAGTTCATTTTTGTCAATCAGCTGTGTCATGGTAAGGATCTCCTGGAACATCGCATCATTGGTAACCGGGAGCTTCTCTCCCACAACGATACGGTCAAATTTGAGGCCCTGTATGCATGGCACATCCGGAAGCTTCTCAGTGGAAGTCTCAAGCACACGCCCATCATTATCAAAATAGATATACTGATCCATATAGATTACACAGCCTGCCATAGATTTCTCATATACAGTGATCGTGATTGTATGCCTACCGATCACCTCTATCTGAAACTTATCAACAAAAGTTACATCCTGTACCGGATGAAGTTTGTTATCAATATAGAAAAACAATGTATTGTCTGCATTCTTGCCCTTTGTTACAATGTCGATCACTTCATCCTTTGTATAATGGACATTTCCAGACACCTGTATCTTTGTCAAGTTATAGCATTTTATAACATAAATATATGCGCCCATGCACAGCAGCAATAATGCACCCAAAATGATCAAAAAGATCTTTCCGGCTTTTCTCTTTTTCTTCTGTTCAGGTTTTTGCACATTCTGTTCTTTCTGCATATCCATATTCATCCTATACTATATCTTCTATCTTCCCGGTTTTATCTGTCTTGCAACCGCAAGCATAAGTCCCATTTCAAGTAACAGGAAGAAAATCGAGCTGCCACCATAACTGATAAACGGAAGTGGTACACCCGTCGGTGGTATCGTATTTGTTACAACACTGATATTGATCAGTACCTGTACTGCAATATGTGCCATGACCCCAACTGCGATCAAACCGCCAAATCGATCACCCGAATTGATGGCAAGTACCGTGCACCTGTAGATCAGTAAGATAAACATTATGATCGTAAGCACAGCTCCAAATAATCCAAGTTCTTCGCAGATAACAGAAAAAATCATATCATTATGTGATTCCGGGATAAATCCCATCTTCTGAATGCTGTTTCCAAGTCCTCTGCCAAAAAAACCGCCGGAACCGATCGCATATAAAGACTGCATGGTCTGATATCCATCATCATATTTCTCCGGAGCAAGCCAGATACGAATACGGTCTGCGCGATATCCCGCTGTAGCGATAAATACTACACACATCAGAATTCCCAGAACTCCCATCAATATAAAATGCCAGTTTTTCGGACTCGCTACAAATACAATGATCATCACGATTCCAAAACAGATGATCGCCGTACTTAAGTTCTCGATTGCGATCAATACGATCGTTACGAACGGAAGCAGGAGCATCTTGGCAAGCCCTTTAATCGTATTCAGACTTCGGGGTTTTCTGGTACAGATATCAGCTGTATAGACGATCAGCGCCAGCTTTGCAAACTCAGATGGCTGAAAGCCAAATGCTCCGATATAGATCCATCTGGTTGAACCATGACTCGCACTTCCTATAATGTAGACCAGCACCAGAAGTGCCATTGCCACATAGAGAAAATACTTGGAGTATCTTGCATATCTGCGATAATCAATCTTAGATACCAGAAACATTCCAATCAACGCAACAAGTTCAAAAATGAGCTGTCTTTTTGCAAAATATGTACTGTCGCCATATAATTCATCTGCCCGGTAGGAGCTGGTACTGTATACCATAACCAAACCAAACAGTACAAGTCCCAATACAATTCCAAGCAGCGGATAGTCAAAGTAGCGTCCGCTATACCATAACGGCTGTTTTCTGCTATCTATCTCATTTGTATCTGTTTTCCTGTTTCTGTCATTCAAATATTTCACTCCTTAAAATCACGGACATATTCTTTGAACATTCTTCCTCGCTGTTCATAATTATCGAACATTCCCCAGCTTGCACATGCCGGAGAAAGAAGAACTGCTTCTCCATCTTTTGCATTCTCATGACAATATTTTACTGCTTCTAACAGATTATCTTCAAATACAATATTATGGAATCCGTGTTTCTTGGCAGTCTCTGCAATCTTCTTTGCTGTCTGACCGATCAGAACCAGACATCTGACTTTGCCATCAAATGCATCGATCCACTCATCATAGGTAGAACCCTTATCATAACCTCCACCGATCAGATAGGTTGGTTTTACCATTGCCTGAATTCCTTTGATTGCTGCATCCGGATTTGTTCCCTTTGAATCATTATAATAATCCACGCCAGCCACTGTCTTTACATATTCTATTCTATGCTCTACGGCCTTAAAGCTTACTGCAACATCACGGATGATATTAACCGGCACTCCCATATAATATGAAATACCAACTGCCGCAAGTACATTTTCAACATTATGGGAACCAAGCAGGATCAGATCTTTTAATGCAAGAACATCGATCTTTTTACCGTCAGCTTCGATCACGATATGACCATCCTCGACATATACACCTCCGGCAGGCTTTTCCAATCTGCTGAAATATACAACTCTCGGACGGATTCCCTCTGCCATTGCTCTTGTATGTTCGTCATCATAGTTTAATACAACCACATCTTCTTCTGTCTGGTTCTTTGTGATCGACTTCTTGACATTTCCATAATTCTCAAATGTATAATGACGATTCAGGTGATCCGGTGTCAGATTCAGGACAGCACTGACATTTGGATGGAAGTCTACGATCGTCTCCAACTGGAAGCTGCTGATCTCTGCTACTGTAGCGCTGTCGTCATCTGTCGTATCACAAAGTTCTGTATATGGAATACCGATATTCCCAACTACGATAGTCTTTGGATTCCATGCTTTTACGATCTCACCGACAAGTGCAGTCGTAGTTGTCTTACCATTCGTTCCTGTGATCGCAGCGATCTTACCTTTGCCAAAATAATATGCAAGTTCGATCTCGCTCCATACCGGAATACCAGCTTTCTTTACATCCTCTACAAAAGCAGAATCAACCGGAATACCAGGGCTTATAACCATGATATCGGTCTGCTTCAATACTTCATCTGTTAATTTTCCAAGAAGGATCGTAACAAGTTCCGACTGAGAAAGTTTCTCCATCAGATCATTCTTATCTCTTTTTTCATTTTCATCAAACAGCGTAACCTTTACGCCATGCGCGATCAGAAGCTTTGCTGCACTGATTCCGCTTTTGCCTGTACCAGCCACTAAAACATTTTTAAAATTCATTTTCTCATCCTCCGTATTAAACAGCCAGCAAGCCAACAACACAAAGCACTGCTGTCACTATTGCAAATATTGATACAACCTTTGTCTCAGGCCAGCCGGAAAGCTCAAAATGATGGTGAATCGGTGCCATTTTAAACACACGTTTTCCAGTCAGTTTGAATGAAGCTACCTGAATGATGACGGATAATACTTCTATAAAATATATGAATGCCACAATAAGAATAAATAATGGCATTTTTAACATGTATGCAATGGATGCTACAAAACCGCCAAGTGCAAGAGAACCGGTATCTCCCATAAATACTCTTGCAGGATATACATTATAAACAAGGAATCCTAATAAACTTCCCATAGCTGCACAGGATATCGGTGCAAGACCTGAACCTGTTCCGATCGCAACAACGGTAAAAAACGTAGCGATCAGTGCTGTTACAGATGAAGCAAGACCATCCAGACCATCTGTAAAGTTTGCTCCATTTACTGTTCCAAGCACAACAAAGAACAATAATACGATATAAACCCATTTATCAAGAACAATTGTCTTACCGATAAAAGGTATGATGATCTCGTTGTTGATCTCTGTATATTTCTCAATATAATATGCAAATACAGCTGTTACGACGAACTGTCCCAGCATCTTCTGCCATGCACGAAGTCCCATAGATCGCTTCATTACTACTTTAATATAATCATCCAGAAATCCGATCAGCCCGAACCCAAGTGTTACAAACAGTACCGGAAGAATATCAGGATAATCTTTCATATAAAATAATGAGGTGATCACCAAACTCAGCAGGATGATCAATCCACCCATCGTCGGAGTTCCGGACTTCTTCAGATGTGTTTCCGGACCATCATCTCGTACAAACTGTCCAAATTTCAGTTTCTTTAAAAATGGAATCACGATAGGGCTTAACACCACACTGATTCCAAACGCTATAAGTATTGGTAAAATAATTGAAAAATCCAAGTTCATTTTTTTGTACTCCTTACCTGCTATTTCTTTTTGAAACAGCTATATTTTTTCCTCATGTATGAGGTAACTTTCTTATTCTTCCTTTTGTATTCCCAGATATGGCAAAATGTTGGAAAAAACTTCCTGTACAACCGGTGCTGCGATCGTGCCGCCATAATATATTCCCGTCGGTTCATCGATCATAACAAATGCCATTACCTGCGGTTCATTTGCCGGTGCAAAGCCTATGAACGATGATATGTATTTTCCCGTTCCTCTGGGATATTTTTCGCTGGTCGCTGTCTTACCACCGATCCGATAGCCCTCAACCTGTGCTTTACTTCCACCACCTTCTGCCACTACGGATTCCAGCAGATCCCGCATCAATGCTGATGTCTCACTGCTGACTGCCTGCTCCGTGACCGGATATTCCAGATTTGTTGTTACCTGATTGTCTGCATCCGTCACCTTCATTCCAATATGTGGTGTGATCTTATCACCACCATTTATAACGGTAGCTGCCGCTGTCACAAACTGGATCGGTGATATCTGAATTGACTGTCCGAAGGACATCGTTGCCAGTTCCACCGGTCCGATATCTGAAAGCTTGTGCATGATCGAATTTGCTTCTCCCGGAAGATCGATTCCTGTTTTCTCAAACAGTCCAAGATCTCTGTATGTCTGATACAGATTCGTGGCTCCTGTCCGCTCCCCGATCGTCATAAATGCCGGATTGCAGGAATTCATCAATGCATGGCGAAAATCCTCTGATCCATGTCCTGTCGTCTTATGGCATCTGATTCGTCGATCTTCCACAATCTTATATCCCGGACAATAAAAGGTATCAGATAATGATACTGTCCCAGCCTCTAATGCTGCAGTCGCCGTCACGATCTTAAATGTCGATCCCGGCTCATAGGTATCACTGACTGTAAAATTACGCCACATATTATTCAGCGCATCCATCTTCTGTGCTTCCGTCATACTCTCATAACCATCAATCCCTGTATTCAACTGAAATGGCTGATTCAGATCATATTCCGGCACATCAACCATGGCATATATCTCTCCATTTTGAGGGTTCATGATAATCATCGCCACACGTTTTGCCTGTTTTTCTTTCATAACAGCAAGTGCTGCCTGTGTTGCATATTTTTGTATTGTCAAGTCCATGGAAAGTACCAGATTATCTCCCGGTACAGGACTTACTCTCGTTTCCTTTACATTTGGCAGTTCGATTCCTTTTGCATCCGTTACTGTACGGATACTGCCATCTTCTCCTGCCAGTATCTCATTATACCAAACCTCAAGACCGACAATGCCCTGATTGTCAGATCCAGTGAATCCAAGAACCTTGGAAGCAAGACTTCCATAAGGATAATACCTTTTATAGTCCTCGTCAACCTTAATTCCGGCAACATTCAGTTCTCTTATGGCATCTCCGGTCACTTTATCTATATTGGTCGCGATCAGCTCCCGCGATGAAACCTTTGTTACCTTCTTGCGGATCTCTGTCTCATCTTTTTCCAGATATTTATCTAAGACACTGATAACTTCTTCTTCATCTTCAATCTGGCTGTGGATCACAGACACGGAACAGACCGCCTTATTATCAGCCAGAACGTTTCCATTTCTGTCATAGATCTTGCCTCTCGGCGCTTTGATGCTTCGTTCTCTTTCGTGAAGTTCTGTTGCAGCACTATCATAATAATCCGCTTTTACAACCATCAGATAAGCAAGTCTGCCCATCAGAAATACTGCCGCCATAACAAGTGCGATACAGGTGTAATATATCTTTCGCCGATTAAAACTATATAGCTTCATGCTGACCGCCGGATTTATTTATCCTTATATCTTATTACTTTTTGCGGACAAATATGCCACCGACGACAACATTCCATATATTTCCATTTTATTCATCTGCAACCTTGGCTTCTGTTGTGCTTTCTGTTGTGTCCTCAGATGATGCAGCTGT
>DJPV01000070.1:50135-64665 GCA_002437435.1 Lachnospiraceae bacterium UBA6403
TGTCACCCTCTGTAGTATCTTCCTCTGCTGTGCTTCCTTCTTCTGCAGAGGAAGCCTCTCCTGTCGAATCTTCTACATTTCCTTCAAAAGGAGAACTGATCGGCTCATCTTTGCCATTATAGGTTACATCCTCATCACTGCTCTGGTATACATTCATATATGGAAGCAGGTCTTCCATGATCGCATGGAACAAAAGTGCACCTGCACCTGATGTTGACTGGCTCTCTACATCCGGTTCATCTACTGCTACATAAAGCATGATCTGCGGATTTTCAACAGGTGAAAAACCAATAAATGATAATACATAATTTCCTTTATTCCTGGGAATCTTTTCTGCTGTACCTGTCTTACCACCAATCGTATAGCCCTCAACTGCTGCTCTGGAACCGGTACCCTCTGTAACAACACCGGCCATATACTGTTTCATCAGATCTGATGTACTCTTTGATACCGTCTTACGAACCAGTTCCGGTTCATTATTCTCAATGATACTTCCATCCTCATCTACAATCTGTCTGACTGTATGAGGAGTGTAATAATTACCGCCATTGATCAAAGAACAGAAAGCTGCTGCCATCTGGATCATCGTTACATTGATACCCTGTCCAAAAGATGAGGTAGCAAGCTCAACCGGATTCAGATTTTCTTCTGAATATACAAGTCCGCTTCCCTCACCGGATAGATCAATACCTGTCTGACTTCCAAAATTAAATATATCCTGATATTTGGAAAAAGTTTCTTTTCCCTCTGATTTTGCAATCTGCATCAAAGCTACGTTACAGGACTGCTCTAACGCCTGCTTTAATGTAAGTGTACCATCACCGGTTCGATTATGACAGTAGATCGGATCTGTACCATCTGCTACGATCTCGTAACCCTTGCAATAAAATGTATCACCGTCTTTTACCACGCCATCTTCTATCGCTCCTGCAATCGTAAATGGTTTAAATGTAGAACCCGGCTCTAAAATATCACTGATACAGTAATTTCTCCAAACCGCATCTAATGCTTCATACGTCTGATCACTTGTCAGATCATCAATCGTCTTCTTAAATTCATCATCTGTCATAGATGAAAAATCATATGTGATCTTTTCCGGATCTTTCTGTTCTTCCGTTGTTGCTTCTGTTGTGTCCTCAGAAGAACTGTCTTCACTGTTTTCTTCTGTTGCAGTCTCAGTATTCTCTGTAACAGTAACTTCCATATTACGAAGTGCATCTGTATTCATTGGTTCATTCGGATCATAACTATAAGATGTACTCATACCGAGAACTTCTGCTGTATTTGGATCCATCGCAATGACGCCTATCTTCTTAGCTCCGGTTGTCTGCATATACTCTTTTATATTGTCTTCAATGATCTTCTGGATATTCAGATCGATCGTTGATACTACTGTATATCCATTCTGTGCCGGCACTGTAACAGATTCTACGGTATTATCATTTGTCAGATATCCATAAGTCTTACCATTTACACCATTCAAATAGCTGTTATAGTAGCCTTCGATTCCACCCTGTCCGACATTTCCACTTACCGTATAACCAAGCAGGTGGCAGGCAAGGCTGCCATTTGGATATTTTCTTTTATATTCTTCTTCAAAACGCACACCGATCACATCTGCGCCATCTTTTGTACTGCAAAATTCCTGAAAAGCTTTAACATCTGTATAAGCAAGCCCCTTCATAGCAACATTATAAAAAGAATCCGTATTCTGCATACACTCATCGAACTTGGACTCTTCCATATTAAAATACTTCATCAGGGCAGCCTTTGTCGCTTTCTTGCCTGCTTCTGTCCGCAGGATATTTTTAGGCTCAAGAATCAGATTGTACACTTTTTCGCTGGTTGCAAGAACATTTCCGTTTCTGTCTACGATATCTCCCCGTTCAAATGGTATATCCAGACTGTCATAAGACTTCTGATCCAGAACTTCCTCCTGATACTCCTGACCTTTTGCAACACTGATGTAGATAACACGTCCTACTAATACAACAAAAAATATTACTGCTGAAAAAAATACGATAAGCAGTCTTGTCTTCATTCTTTTTAAGAACTGTTTTCCTTTTATTGACATATGGTTCCACCTTTATAAAATATTTTTCTGTTATGCCTCTCTTTCCGCTCCTGCATAACGCAAAATTTCCTGAGGCTTATTTAGTCTCAGGAATGTTTTTGTACTGTACAACATAATCATCGCTGTTCTGTGAATAGTAAACAGTTTGTCCCGGCTTTGAATATGTCATGCCAAGTTCTGTTGTAGCGATCTTATATATTTCATCCAGATCTGTCATGCTGTCCAGACCTGAACTGTATTCTGCATTTGCATTCAGTTGTTCATTCAACTGGCTCTGAAGGCTTGCAACCTCCTTCTTACTTTCTTTTACATCCGCAGATAACTTCAGTACAATAAAGCACAATCCTACTGCACATATTACCGCAAATGTAAGAAACAGTCCATGCCTTAATTCATCTACCCATCTTCTGTCTCTCTGTCTGACAGCCGGTGCCTGTTTTGTCCTTACCTGTCTCTTTCTCTGTGGTATCTGCTTTCTCGCAGGTGCTGCTGTCTGTCTCACCTGTCTTCTTCCGGCAGGACGTTTTTCCGGCATCTCTGTTCTTCTTGCCGGCTCATATTCTCTTCTTACCGGTTCTGCTGAATAATCCAGCTTCCGAACCGTACTTCCGTCTATGTAGTAGTGATTCCGTCTTTCTGACATTTTATAACACTCCTTTTATATATTCATACCCTTTTCAAACACTCTGAGTTTTGCACTCTTGGATCTCGAATTTGTTTTCATTTCCTCTTCTGTTGGAAGGATTGGTTTTCTTGTTATTACTTTTCCTTTTGATTTCCTGCCGCATGTGCACACCGGAAAATTCGGTGGACAAATACATGGATTTTCATTTTTACGAAATGCATTTTTTACGATTCTGTCTTCTAATGAATGGAAAGTGATGATACATAATCTTCCACCCGGTTTTAAACAGTCGATCATTCCATCAATGGAATTCGTCAATACTTCCAGTTCATGATTCAATTCAATACGTATCGCCTGAAATGTCTGCTTTGATGGATGTCCCTGTGCATTTCGTACTTTTGCAGGAATCGATCCACGGATGATATCATTTAATTCTTCTGTCGTTTCTATTTCTTTCTTCTCACGATACTTTACGATATGATATGCAATGCTTTTTGCAAATCGTTCTTCTCCGTATTCTTTGAGTATATGAAAGAGCTCCTGCTCGGTATATCCATTTACAATATCTTTCGCAGTCTTTGTCTGGCGATCATCCATCCGCATATCAAGGGGCGCATCAACCCGATATGTGAATCCTCTATCCGCATTATCGAGTTGATAGGAAGATACGCCAAGATCCAGCAGTATCCCGTCCACTTGACTTATATTTAGCTCGTCTAGTATGCTTTTAAAATTCTGGTAGTTATCTCTTACAACTGTAATACGATCACCGTACTCTGCCAGTCGTTCTTTTGCTGTCGCGATTGCCTCTCTGTCCTGATCGATACCGATCAGATGTCCATCCGATCCAAGTCTTTTGGCTATCTCTTTTGAATGTCCGGCTCCTCCAAGGGTTCCATCCATATAAACACCATCCGGTTTGATATTCAGATTTTCTATGGTTTCATTCAGTAAAACCGATGTATGTTTAAATTCCATAACTACCACTTCTGTCCTTATATTCTGAAATCCAGTTCATCCAGCTTGTCTGCAATTTCATCCATGTTCAGAGATTCTTCATTATTGATCTCATCCCATGCTTCCTTATTCCAGATCTCTGCTTTCTCTCCGTTACCTATAATGACAACATCTTTTTCGATCTTGGCAAATGTGCGAAGTGTCTGTGGAATGATCACTCGTCCCTGTGCATCTGTTTCGCACTTTACTGCTCCTGAGTTAAAGAAACGTTTAAACTGTCTTGCGCTCTTATTTGTCATTGGAAGCTGGTTCAGCTTGTCTGCAAACTGCTGCCATTCATCATTCGGATAAACGTACAGACAATTGTCCAGACCTTTTGTGATCATGAAGGTGCAGCCGAGTTCCTCTCTAAGCTTGGATGGCATGATAAGTCGCCCTTTGGTATCTAATCTGTGTTCATATTCACCTGTTAAACACTTGGACACTTATTCCACCTTCTTTCGACTCATTTCCTCCACTTTGTGGCACTAATCCACCACTTCACTCCACTTATAGGGTAATTCTATACTACTTAACTAAAAAAAGCAACCACAAATATGAAAAATTCACATTTGCGATTGCCTTAATTTTTTATGAATCATAGTTCCGCAGTTGTCCCTGCAGACTCTTGTATAATAAGTATTGACGTTTGCGTAGTTTCGTTTATGAGACTTGCACTAGCTGTCAGCACCAAGCCCTTGTTTGAACCCATAAGGGTGAGTTAGGGCGACTGCTGACAAATCAGCGTGCGAGTCGAATAGAAACTTAGCAAGTCAGGCTTATTATACAAGAGTCTGCAGAGACAACTGCGGAACTACGATGCACAAAAAAGGACATCCACGCCATTGTGGATGTCCCGTTTGTATGTTTGTATGTTTGTATGTGTTTTTACACCTGAGTGTACTTTCTGGTGGGGGATGATCCCATTTTTAGAAACATGCAACCTTGTACATATTTTTTCTGCTGATCACACCGATGTCCTCTAATGTGTTCACCATTCTGTATACCGTTGCAATTCCTATGCTGTCATCTCTCTTAACAGCTTTGTAGTATATTTCCTTACAGGAGGAACAGTCTTCGTCCAGAATGATGTCTAACAGGATACATCTCTGTTTTGTAATACGAAAGCCCTGTTTTCTGAGTTTCTCGATTACTACATCCTTCTGGCTTGGTTCTCCCTGATATCCCACATAACCAACTACATTGTCATTACGGATTCCCTGAACAGTCATTTTATGCCTCCATCTTTATATCAATAAGTATGACTACTAAGTTCTTACACAGGTTAGTATATTCTAACCGTCGTTAGTTGTCAATAATTATTTCCCTATTTTTTTGAAAAATAACTGTTTGTCATATTCCTGCCGACTACTGTTCTGTCTGCTTGGCTTCTGAATCTTCCGTCTGATCTGTTTCCTGTTCTTCCTCCGGTTCTTTACAATAAGCAAATGTAATTACCGCCTTAAACAAGTCACCATCGATCACAATATTAAAATCTGCATGCTGAAGCTGACACAGGCTTCTTGTAATGGATAATCCAAGTCCACTGCCCTCTGTATTTCTGGAGCTGTCACCTCTTACAAACCGTTCCATCAGCTCATCACTTGAAATATTCAGAGGTGCTTCTGATATATTCTTGAATTCTATACATACCTTCGCAGGTTCTTTAATGCTCTTTTTAAGATCACGGATCACATTCCCGTCTTCATCGGTTATATAGGTGTTTACATATAACCGGGTTCCCGGCATTGTGTATTTGAATGCATTATTTAATAGATTATCAAATACTCGCCAGAGATGTCTGCCATCTGCTTCGATCCCTGCACGATCTTTTGCAAGATTCGTTACCAGCGTGATATTCTTCTGCATCAGTTTATCTATATATTCGCCGGATGCCTGTTCTGCAATCATATTTGCATCCATGTTCACAAGCTCTACCTTTACATTTCCGGTTGATGCCTTGGAAGCATCCACCAGATCCACGATCAGCTTCTTTAATCTCGCCGACTGTCTTGCTATTACTTCTATATAAGAAGCCTCCGGCTCTTTCTCGATATTCTCTTTCTGAAGCAGATCGACATAGTTAATAATAGAAGTAAGCGGGGTCTTGATATCATGCGATACATTTGTGATAAGCTCCGTCTTCATCCGTTCACTTTTCATCCGGTCATCCACCGCAAGCTGGACACCTTCATTAATATGATTCAGATTCTCACCATGTTCCTTGAACTTTCCAAACATGAATTTTGTATTTACCTTGTGACCGTACTCGCCTTTCGCAAGCTTGTCTCCACCCATAAAGAGTTCCTGCATCATACAGACAAATCCCAGATAGGCAATTGCACAGACAATTTTCAATAACATTAATACAATAAATCCTGCTTCATTTATATATACAGCATTAATAACAAGCATTGCCATTATGATTTCAACGATCGTAATTACGACATACAAAAGGATCGCTTTTATTATAAATGGAATCCTGCTGAATACATACCGAAAAAATCCGCTTATCTTTCCTGACTTTCCAAACAGTTTTCGTCCAAGCTTAACAATCCACGATGTATTAAGCAGATTCGACTGTTTGACTCTTACGATCAGATTGTTAATCAGTAAAAGTCCGACCGTACAGATACAGCCCAAACCGATCAGGCATACAAAGGTCTCAAGTTCCCGACCCGTGATACTATTGTCAATAAAATAATGAAGCCGCTCTGTACCGCTGTTATTATAATAATTATAATTATATGACAATGCATAACTTATATTCTGTGCAACAGCAATCAGCAAAATGATAAAGACGAATATCACAGCCAATATGATTTCAACCGGAACCTTCTCTACTTTTCTTACTACACCATCTTTGCCGGATAATACCATACTGGTGATCATGAATATGATGCACAAAACAAAATCAAGTCCAAAGAAGATCAGAAGTCTGTTCTTTTCCGAAGCTGCTTTGCTGATTGCCTGTATGCTCTTATTCATACGGGAGGAAACGCCAGATGTTCCGTCCATATATAAATTTCCGGATGCATATACCGTAATAGAATCTCCTGAATAATTGCCAACGATTACCGTATATCCATCCTTTACGATCGGATAATACATATCTTCTTCCGCGTTATATTCGTACCGCTTTGTCTTTCCGTTGGCTGTGATCGTTATCTGATCACCGTTATAGGAAATGGTTACCCCCTCCGGCGTGCTGTATGAACCGGAACTCTCTATTTGCTCCTCTATTGTTGTAGATTCCTGTGATGTCGCAGGCTCTTCCGATGTTCCTGAATTCTTGGCTTTAGCTTCCGTCTCTTCTTCAGTATATGTGGTATTTCCCTCCAGATCACTCAGATAAATTCCATAATTATCAGACACCTCTGACCCCGAAAGAGCTGCTTCATCCGGCATACGCAGGTTGACATAATCATAATTATTTCCTTCCGTTTCCACACCGATACTCTGTGCTTCCTTATAAGTATCATAGGTCAGGATCTTTCCGGTAGGAATACTGATCGTCGTACTGACAAATGCTGCCTCCCCTAAAGCTCCATCTTTCTTTGCTGCCTCAGGCAGGTTATCTGTCTGTGCCAGCATAATGGAATTTGATTCACCCGTTTTTGAAAAATCCCAATCATCACCAACACTCACATACAGATCTGTTTTCGCATATCCATATGCATCCTCCAGATCTTCTTCGTAAGTTCTGTCGTATTTATCAAATGCATTTTCCTTTTCCGATAACAGCATCAGGAAATCACTTGCATCAATAACATTATCATGATTCATGTCTTTCTTCTGCAAGGCAGCGGGATCGTATTCATAGTCTTCCCATTCATCATCACTGCAACTTATATCCAGAGTATTTCTGACATACTCGACCCCACGTTGCATACAGGTATCCAGCATCTCACTCTGGTAATTCCATTCCATTTCTGCCCGCAGCTCCGATTCCGATCTGCCCTGAAAGATTCCGGCTTCATACATATCCAGTAATACAAAGCCAAGTATGAATCCAATGCTGCAGGTAATAAAAAATAACGTATAAATTAAAAACTTAAACGGATTGTTATTTTTTAACTTTTTCATGTTCCATTTTCTCCATTCCTGTCAGACTGCATCGAGGTTTACTGATATTCCATCTTATAACCTCTGCCCCAGATAACCTTGATATATCTTGGTTCTCCGGGATTGATCTCTATCTTTTCACGCAAATGACGGATATGAACAGCTACCGAACCTTCGGCTCCGAGCGGTGTTTCTTTCCAGACTTCCTTGTAAATATCTCTCGGTGAAAACACCTGTCCCGGATGTTCCATCAGAAGTCTTAAAATATCATATTCAGTCGGCGTCAGACTGACCAGTTCGCCATCAACCGTAACCTGTTTGGAATTATCATTCAGTTCGATTCCACCGATCACGATCGAATCTTTCTTGATCTGTCCGCTTCCAAGCTGCATATATCTTCGAAGCTGTGACTTCACTCTGGCGATCACCTCTACCGGATTAAACGGTTTGGTTATGTAATCATCTGCTCCCACTTCCAGACCAAGGATCTTATCTGTATCTTCACTCTTTGCGGTCAGAAGGATAACCGGCAGATTCGTCTCCTCGCGAATCTTTAACATCGCTGTGATCCCATCCATCTCCGGCATCATGATATCCATTAACACCAGATGGATGTCATGTTCTTTGATCTGCTCTAACGCTTCTTTTCCGTTGTATGCTTCATAAATATTATAACCGGATGTTTTCAGGTAAATCTTTAAAGCTGATACGATATCTTTCTCATCATCGCAAATTAGTATATTATACATTTCTTCTCTCCTCGTCTGAAAATATGATTGTTGTCTGTATCTTTTCTGGTACGTGTGCGCACCACGCATTCCTTTTTAGGATACAGCAACCCGCTGATATTTTCCATATCTTTCTTTGACGCTATCATTGTAAGGCTTTCTACCATTAAGATACAATTTGGGATATCCTTAAGATTTATTAAGATGTACTAACGATAGAAGTATGGAATGATATATCTTCATTTCGCAAATCACTCTCGTTCTATCCTCGATGCAGCGGTACATAAAGTTGCAAAAGACGCAACTTAAGTACCGGCACTCGGATAGGTTTGCTACATGAAATATATCATTCCACACTTCTATCTGTATATTGATTCTTGTTTTTCTCGTTTTCAGATGCTACACTTATTAGGCTTATTAATGCGTTTTTTTTAAAGTTTTTTATAAAGGAGTTTGATACATATGACAAAGAAAGAGGTTCTGGAAATCCGGCATCAGTTTGCGCAGGCTACCTGTTCGATCGATAAGATCTGTGGCTGCTATGTGGATGGTGACAGACGTAAAATTGCAACAATGAAGGAAGCGTTTCTCTCTCTGCCGGAGGAGGAAGCTTTTAAATATTTTGAGATCTTTAAGAAGAACTTGTCCGGCTCGATCGGAAAGAATCTGATCACAATGCCGTTTCCTACGGATTCGGAATTTGATGGCGGTACGCAGGAATTTCTGTTAAAGCTGCGTAACAGTAAGTTAGAGGATGATGAACTGATCGACCAGTTCTATGATAAGGTAATCGAGAATTACGACTATACCGGAAACTATCTGATCCTGTTGATCCATGATACATATGATGTACCGGGAAAGACAACAGATGGACTGACGATGGATGATGCCTCAGATGAGATCTACGAATATATCATGTGCTGTATCTGCCATGTAAATCTGTCAAAAGCGGGACTTAGTTATTTTGATTCAGAGAACACCTTCCACAACCGTATCCGTGACTGGATCGTAGATGTTCCCGATATCGGTTTTCTGTTCCCGGCATTTATCGACC
Source organism: Lachnospiraceae bacterium UBA6403 (assembly GCA_002437435.1). Lineage (GTDB taxonomy): Bacteria > Bacillota > Clostridia > Lachnospirales > Lachnospiraceae > Coprococcus. Next base: position 59,678 of record DJPV01000070.1, read on the forward strand.
GGACAGCTGACATCCACAATGTCCTCTATTATACAAAGAAACCGGAAGAAATCCATGAGGAGTTCATCCGATATATTCTTGGAACCGGAATGCCGGTAACTGCCGGTAATCAGAAAGAGGCGTTCCAGACGATCATCACTGATACACTTGGAATGGACTGTGATTATGAAGTGATCCGGAATATCCATGAGAATCTGAATGAAATGATCGAGGAACAGAAGGACAATCCGGAACCACTGACCTTATCCAGAAATTCCTTAAAGAATCTGCTTGAAAATTCGGGTGTATCCGAAGAAAAATTGCAGACCTTTGATGCGAACTTTGACCGTGCCGCTGCCGCTTCCGTGAACCAGCGTCCGGTTGCCGAAGGCTCCGAGGAGACTCTCCCTGCGCCGGCTCCGGGTAAAGTACAGCTCTATGCAAATAATATCGCAAGTACAAAATCATTTGAGGTAAAGACCCCGGATGTCGTGATCAAGGTCAATCCCGACCGCGCCGATCTCGTAGAGACCCGTGAGATCGATGGACGGAAATGTATCGTAATCGAGATCACAGATGAAGTATCCGTAAACGGAATTCCGGTAAAATATTAAAAAATGCCCCACTGACCATACAAATACCTGTAAGCAGATATTTTCCTATGACCAGTGGGGTATATTTTTCTACACCTGTATCTCCACATGACTGCCGCCCTGATGATCTTTGGTGACCAGGATCTGGCGGTCGATACGATGCTTCAGTTCTTCCACATGAGATATGATACCAACCAGATGATCGGACTCGGACAGTTCAGCCAGCACATTAAGTGCCTGCTCCAGAATATCTGAATCCAGAGAACCAAAGCCTTCATCGATAAATAATGTATCAATTCTTACGCCTGCTGCATTTGCAGATACAATATCAGCAAGTCCAAGTGCCATAGACAGAGATGCCACAAATGCTTCCCCACCGGACAGTGTTTTGACATCTCTTTCCTTTCCTGTCCGATGATCCAGCACGAACAGATCAAGTCCTCTGTTTCCCGCAGTCTTCTGTCCACGTTTCAGTTCAAACTGATTGCATACGATCTGGCGCAGTCTGTGATTTGCACTGTCTATAATACGATCAAAATAAACCTCCTGTATATAAGTTTCCAGCTTATAGTTGCCAAGTGCCGCCTGTGACAGATCTTGAAGTTTACTGTATCTCTTATAGATATTCTGATATGCTCCATGATCCTTCTTTAATTTGCTGTACGCTGCCTTATTCTTGACCAGTCGTTCCGCCATCGCGTCATGTCTGATGGCAACATTGTTTTTTTTCTGGATCGTGTGCTCTATCTGCCCGGATATCTGTTCAAGCAGAACGGTCGATGCAGTACAGAAATATGTATAAGATTCTCCATAGCAGCCCGCCTGATTCTCCAGTTCCTGTTCATCTGTAAAATCATTTTCCCTGAGTCTGACAGAAAGTCTCTGAATCACACTCTCATCATTTACAGATGTGTCCATTTCTCCACCATCCGTTTCAAGTGCATCCAGAACCTCTTTCTCCAACTGCCATTCCTGTTGATACTGCATATTCTGATCTTCTGCATCACGTTTCAGATTGGTTTCCAGTGCAGAGAGTTCTTTTGCCAGTTTATTATAAGTATCTCTCGCTTCTGTCTTCTTCCGGTTCACCTCGGCAATCTCATTTCTCACCTGCTGCAACTGCTTCAGGATATCTGACTCATCCCCCTGGATCTCCTGCCGCATCTGTGCCGCTGCTGCCTGTTTTGCTGTGTAACTTCGGTCTGCCTCCTGATATTCCTCTGTTACCCGTATTTCCGTTTCTTCCAGTTCTTTTATCTGCAAACGAAGCTCACCAAGCTTCCTTTTATGTTCCTGATAACTCCGATGCTCTTTCTCGAGTGTCATCAATCTGCTCTCATTTTCTTCTGCTTCTTTCGCCCAGACCGCATGCAGTTTTCTGACCTCATCTATCAGAATGTCAGTCTGTACCATCTGTCCCGGCATGGTGAAAGCTGCCAACTCATTAACCGCTACTGTTGTCTTGCTACGCTTTTCCTCCAACCGGCCATTCATACTGCCAAGTTCATTTTCTTTTCGTCTAAACGAATCATCCGCCTGATCAAATGCTGCCCGAAGCTTCTTTATCATTTCTTCTGTTACTATAGCTCCATCACAATGTGCCTTTGCAGGATGTGTTTTACTTCCGCAGACGGGACATGGTTCTCCCTCCTGCAGATCTGCCGCCAGTTCTCCGCAGACCTGCTCATTTCTATTTCTGATAGCTTCCTCATAATCAGTATTTGCCTGATTTCGCTTCTCAAATGCATGCTGGTTATCAAGCACCATCTGCTGTTTCTTCTCCTCCAGATCATCAATCTCCATGCACTCTTTTTCAAGCTCCTGTAACCGCTGCATGCATTCCATGATCTGCTTCTTTTCAGTCTGGACCTTTTCAAGTTTCACCTGTGAAGTATCGCCCAGGTTCACGATCTGTTCCAGCTCCTCGGCCTGTCTTCGAACCTCCTTCTTTGTTTCAAAAATGCCCTGTCTTTTCTTTCCTGCCTGATGGTATACCTGCTCCACAAGGAGCAGTTCTTTCTCCATCTCACTTAAACGGACAAAAGAATCCACCTGTTTCTGAAGTTCAGCCTGTCTCAGCATAAGTGCATCTGCAGACTGTGATTCCATCTTATGATTCTGTGCTTCTGCTCTGGCAAATTCCTGTTTTACCTGTCTGTATGCGTCAAGATGTGCCACATAACCGTCATAAGTCTGACCAATGATCTTCTTATTATTCTCAATCGTCGTATACCAGTTACTGTATTGATTATTGGTCTGTGTATAAGTTTCAATCTGATGATGAAGCTCATCGGCCTGCTTTTCTTCGATCTGATTCAGGCTTTGCAGCTCTTTCAGAATATCGTCAAATGCCAGATGGCGGTTTTCCAGATGCTCCGGTAAATCCTGAAGTCCTGTTTTATAAAGCTCCGTTTCATCCGGCAGCTCGATTCCCTCTATCGTACGATCCACCTTTGCAACAAGCTCTGTATAGACACTCTCTGCTTCCTTGCAGTCCTGTGCAATCCGGTTCTGGATATATTCGTAAATCTTCGTATCAAATATTGTCTTAAAGATATCGCTTCGAGTCTTCGTATCTGCAACTAACAGCTTCTTAAAATCTCCCTGCGCGATCATCGCAACCTGTCGGAACTGATCGGCTGTAAGTCCCAGCACTTCTCTTACTCTTCCAATCACACCCGCTGTACGCTTTCCATCAATATCTGCCGCTTTCAGTTCTGTCTCCTGTCCATCCTCCATCCAGCGTACTTCTGCCTGCTTCATAGATTTGTATCCCGGTCTCTCATATGCCGGGCTTCGCCAGATCTTATATTCATGACCAGCGCTTTCAAATAACAGTTCTACATAAGTGAGCTGCTTCGGGGCTGCAAAATCACTCCGCAGCATTTCACCATTTCGTCCGGTGTTATTTTTTCCGCTTCCAGCACTGGTCTCTCCATAAAGGGCATACATGATTCCATCAAATATCGTTGTCTTTCCTGACCCGGTATCACCGGAAATCAGAAAAAGTCCCTGCTTTCCAAATTTTCGAAAATCTATCTCTGTCTTTTCTATATATGTTCCAAACGCTTCCATTGTAAGTACCAGTGGCCGCATCATCTTCACCCCTGTCTCTGCTCATAATAATCCTGGATCAACTGTCTGATATAATCTGCATTTTCATCGGACAGTTCCCGTTTCATCTTCATGCTATAAAAATCAGCAAATGCTTCATCCGGTGCCAGATTCTTCACATCCTCAAGCGTCCGTTCCTGTTCTGGTCTGCTGCCCTCCACCATCTGGAATTCTACTGACATCAGGTTTTTATACACAGTCCGCAGTCTCGCCTGAACATCAATGATCGTTTCCTTATCTGTAAGCACAATTCTTGCATAATCTTCATTTGCTTCCCGGCTCATGGCTTCATCAAGTGTACCTGTAAAATTGTACCATGCATGAAGCTGATGCAGGGGCAGTTCACGGATCGACAGCATTCCTTTTCCTTCAAGCTCTACTACTGTGACAGATTTCTGATCGTCCGCTTCCGACATCGAATAGATGACCGGAGCGCCACAGTACCGAATCTCCGGTTTTCCGATCTGCTGTGGAGAATGAAGATGTCCAAGCGCTACATAGTCAAATACATCAAATACCGTACGATCAATATTGTCCAGTCCGCCGATCGATATCGTTTCCGAATCCGACCGTCTGTTCACTCCACTGTTGGTCACATTCTGATGGGCGATCAGTATATTTCTCTTTTCCGGATCAACCTGCATGGCTGCAACCGCCTGCTGCATAGCTTCCGTGTAGGTTAAGGTTAATGATTCTTTTTCCGCTTCTTCTATACCAGACAATGTACCTTTTACATTTGTCGGCTTTACAAACGGCATCAGATAAAAATTCACATCTCCCCATTTATCCTGCAGCGTCACCTTCATGGCTTCCCCGCCATAGATTCCTTTCATATATATATTCTGCTTTTTCATAATGCTGCTGGCAAAATCCAGCCGTTCTGCCGAATCGTGATTTCCACTGATAATCAGAATGGTCGTTCCGCTGTCCGCAAGAGCAGTAAGGAATTCATCAAATTCTGTCACTGCTTTTGCAGATGGAACCGCTTTGTCATAGATATCTCCTGCGATCATCACGGCATCCGGCCGTTCTTCTTTTACATATGCAAGGATCTGGTCAAACACATAGTGCTGGTCTTCCCACATCTCATATCCATTAACCATCTTTCCAATGTGCAGATCTGACAAATGAAACAGCTTCATCGTTGTTGTCTCCTTTCCCATACATGTTTTCCGTGTTCCCCGGACGAAAGTTTCTATCCTTAGTAACTTTCTGTCTTTGGAATGAATGTTGTTTTTCAAATAAGTTAAGTTTAGCATTATGAATGAACGAGGTCAACTTTCTCCGTTCTTCGAACTTTCG
>DJPV01000070.1:64801-89020 GCA_002437435.1 Lachnospiraceae bacterium UBA6403
TATCGTCCTTCATGCTTATGTGTGTTTATCCGTCAAATAAATAAGCAGCGTTGTCTGTACACAGACACGCTGCTTATTTGCTTGACGGATTTATTTTTACATCTTGAACATTTTCTTTTTCTTGAGGATTAAGGCAATGATTATACAAATCAGGACAATGATGCCGCATACAATGTAGAAGCCGTAAGGAGTTTCTGCGAGAGGCATCCATTTGCCTGATACATTCATTCCATAGATACCGGATATGATCGTCGGGATTGCCATTACGATTGTAATAGCCGCTAAAAACTTCATGATGTTATTCAGACGGTTATTAATAATCGTTGTCATCAGTTCCCGCGTACCACTTATGATATCTCGATAGATTCCGGTCATCTCGATAGCCTGCTTATTCTCGACCATAACATCATCCAGAAGTTCCTGATCCTCCGGATACTGTTTGATACTGCTGTATCTTGCAAGCTTATCTAACACGACTCCATTTGCACGAAGTGAAGTTGCAAAGTATACAAGGTTGGATTCCAACTCATGAAGATCGATCAGATCCGTATCCTCTGTTTCATCCTGGATCCGCTGCTCGATCAGATTTCTTCTGCGATCCATAACTCGCAGATAATACTGATAGGTCATACAGTTTCTATATAATATCTGATACATGAAACGCATCCGCTTCTTTGTACTGAATTCTTTCACTTTTGACTCGATAAATGCATCCAGAACAGGTGTGTCCTCCGCACATACCGTGATCAGAATATCCTTTACAAGAATGATACCAAGAGGGATAGTTGTATATGCCTCACGTTCATTTCTCATCTCAATCGATGGAATATCGACAAGGATCAGCGTATAGCCATCTTCAACCTCCACACGTGAACTCTCCTCATCATCCAATGCAGCTCTGACATCTGCCAGATCAATCTCAAAATCTTCTGCGATCAGCTTGGTCTCATCTACTGTAGGCTTCGTCATGCAAACCCACATATTGTCTTCATATTCTGTTATCTCTGACAAAATCTTATGATCTGTTCTGTAGAACTTTATCATGCCAAACTACCCACTTTCATATATGGTTTCTTCCATATAAGGATTTCTAACCGAATTTATATTAACACAAAAGCCATCCATGTTCAATCCCAAAAGAAACGGTTGTTTTTCCTTTCTTAGATGTTTATAATGATGGCATTGAGATTTTATGAAATGAGGTTTTTCTATGAATGCCTATACAAGCTTCGCGCAGGTATACGACGAGCTGATGGACAACATTCCTTATGATGAATGGACATCTTATATCGTCAGTCTGCTCCATGAATACAATATTACAGATGGACTGGTTACTGAGCTTGGCTGTGGAACCGGAACGATTACGGAAGGGCTTGCAGCCGCAGGCTATGATATGATCGGTATTGATGTGTCTTCCGATATGTTAGAGATTGCAAATGAGAAAAAGATTGCAGATGGTTTCTCATCCATTATGTATCTGCAGCAGGATATGTGTTCCTTTGAATTATTTGGAACAGTAAATGCCATCATCTGCGTCTGTGACAGTATCAATTACCTGAAAAATACAGACCAGATCACAACTGTATTTTCTCTTGCCAATAATTATCTGGAAGCAGCAGGAATCTTTATCTGTGACTTCAAAACCAGGCACTACTTCCGGGATGTGGTTGCGGATTCTGTGATTGCCGAAGATCGTGATGACGTCAGCTTTATCTGGGATAATTACTATGATGAAGAACAGAATATTAACGAACTTGCACTCAGCCTGTTTCTGAAAGAGGAAAGCGACCTGTATCGGAAAACACAGGAATTTCATTACCAGATCGGACTGACCTGTGAAGAAATGAAGCATTGTGTAGAACAGGCAGGTATGGAACTTCTTGCCATGTATGATGCATTTACACACACTCCGGCAACCGATGACAGTGAACGTGTCTACGTGATAGCCAGAGAAAAACACCACGAAGGCAAATTATATATCTGATCTCCTGCACATGGCAATATTTTACATTATTACAAATATCCATTTACATTATTATATAGAAAGAACGAGGAATTACATATGAGTGATTATATTATCAGAGGTATGGCGGCAGATGGACAGGTTCGTTTCTTTGCCGGCACTACAAAGGAAATCGTCGAAACAGCAAGAAGTATCCACAATACAAGCCCGGTTGCCACTGCTGCTCTTGGCCGTCTGCTGACTGCAGGGGCATTGATGGGTGCCGCATGTAAGAATGACTCCGATCTGCTGACGCTCCAGATTCAGTGCAGCGGCCCGATCGGCGGACTGACAGTAACTGCCGACGCACACTGCAATGTTAAAGGCTATGTCAACAACCCGAATGTCATCCTACATGCAAATGATAAGGGAAAACTGGATGTTGCCAAAGCTCTTGATATGGGTGTTCTCTCCGTGATCAAGGACATCGGTTTAAAAGAGCCTTATATCGGCCAGACCCAGCTTGTATCCGGTGAGATTGCCGAAGATCTGACATATTATTTTGCAACTTCAGAACAGATTCCAACTTCTGTTGCATTAGGTGTTCTGATGGAAAAGAACAACACCGTAAAACAGGCAGGCGGTTTTATTATCCAGCTTATGCCATTTGCAACCGAAGAACTGATCTCCGATCTGGAAAAACGTCTGGGTGAATTCACATCTATTACTGCCCTTCTTGATCAGGGTAAGGAACCGCTTGATATCGTGAAGCAGATCTTTGAAGACTATAACGTGGAAGTTACAGATACCATTCCTACGAAATGGCATTGCAATTGCAGCAAGGAGCGTTTCTCCCAGGCTGTTATCAGTCTCGGCAAAAAGGAAATTGCAAATCTGCTCGCAGATAACAAGCCGGTCGAGGTAAACTGCCAGTTCTGTAATTCCTCTTACACCTTCTCACCGGAGGAACTGGAAAATATGTTACTTGGCAAATAAAACTGAAGACGCTGATCTGTTTCGATGCGAATCTTTATCTGACAAAAGAGTTTATCGGCAATGTGAACATGTATACTATTATGAAGCAAGCCTTTTTCAACGCCGGTTCTTAGTGAGTCGCCATAGGCGAAGAACTTAGTACCGTTGCGTTGAAATAGAGTGCAAACGTCTTGCGTAATAATAGGTATACTGTTCCATCACGGATAAACTCTTTTACTATTTACATTTTTGTACAGTTCGGCGCATTTTATCGGATATTTTGGTGCAATTTTCGGCTATCATTTCCATTGAAATGCTTTTTTTCGTATGCTAGAATGGTAAACGTTGTATTGTAAGTAATTTTAATATCATAAAGAAAGAGTGAAAAAAATGAAGATTACCAGAGATGATATCAGAAATGTTGCGATTATCGCCCATGTTGACCATGGTAAAACAACATTAGTGGATGAACTTTTGAAGCAGAGTGGTGTATTCCGTGATAATCAGGAAGTCGCCGAACGTGTCATGGACTCAAATGATATTGAGCGTGAACGTGGTATCACTATCCTTTCCAAAAACACTGCTGTCCGTTATGGTAAGACAAAGATCAACATTATCGACACTCCGGGACATGCCGATTTCGGTGGCGAAGTAGAACGTGTCCTGAAGATGGTAAATGGTGTTATTCTTGTTGTTGATGCTTTCGAAGGTGCTATGCCTCAGACCAAATTCGTTCTGAAGAAAGCACTGGAGCTGAACCTCAGTGTTATTGTATGTGTAAACAAATGTGACCGTCCCGAGGCTCGTCCAAAAGAAGTTGTTGATGAAGTTCTTGAGCTTCTGATCGAACTGGATGCAAATGAAGATCAGCTTGACTGTCCATTTGTATTTGCATCCGCAAAGACAGGTGTTGCTTCTCTTGATCCAGATGAACCGGGTACAGATATGAAGCCACTGTTTGATACCATCGTTGATTATATCCCTGCTCCTACCGGTGACCCGGATGCAGGTACACAGGTTCTGATCAGTACGATCGACTACAATGAATATGTAGGCCGTATCGGTGTTGGTAAAGTCGATAACGGTAAGGTTGTTGTAAACGAGCCTGTCGTTATTGTAAATGAACATGACCCTGACAGAATGTTAAAAGTTAAGATCGGTAAACTCTACGTTTACGAAGGTCTGAACAAGGTAGAAGTAAATGAAGCAGATATCGGATCGATCGTAGCCATCTCCGGCATTGCAGATGTCAACATTGGTGATACGATCTGTTCTCCTGAAAATCCGGAACCAATCCCATTCCAGAAGATCTCAGAGCCGACCATTTCCATGACATTCATGGTAAATGACTCTCCTTTCGCCGGTAAGGAAGGAAAGTTCGTAACTTCCAGACATTTACGTGACAGACTGTTCCGTGAGTTAAATACGGATGTCAGCCTTCGTGTAGAAGAAACAGACACAACAGAAGCATTCAAAGTTTCCGGTCGTGGTGAGCTTCATTTATCTGTTTTGATTGAAAACATGAGACGTGAAGGATATGAATTTGCAGTCAGCAAAGCAGAAGTTATCTACAAGACAGATGAACGCGGCAAGAAACTGGAACCATTTGAGATCGCATACATCGATGTTCCAGACGAGTTTACCGGAACAGTTATTAATATGTTAAATTCAAGAAAAGGTGAACTTCAGGGTATGGCTCCTACCGGAAACGGTACAACCAGACTGGAATTCCTTGTGCCTTCCCGTGGACTGATCGGTTTCCGTGGTGACTTCATGACCGCTACAAAGGGAAATGGTGTTATCAATACGATCTTTGATGAATATCTTCCATACAAAGGTGATATGAACTATCGTTCACAGGGTTCTCTGATCGCATATGAAACCGGTACTTCTATCACTTACGGTCTGTTCAATGCACAGGAAAGAGGTACTCTGTTCATCGGACCTGGTGAACCTGTATATGCCGGAATGGTTATTGGTGAAAATGGCCGTACCGATGATATCGAAGTAAATGTCTGCAAGAAGAAACAGTTGACCAACACCCGTTCTTCCGGTGCTGATGATGCATTAAAGCTGACACCTCCTAAGGTACTCAGTCTGGAACAGGCACTTGACTTCATTGATACCGATGAACTTCTTGAGATCACTCCTAAGAGTTTCCGTATCCGTAAGAAGATCCTTGATCCTACACTTCGTTTCCGTGCAAAGAGAGATGCCGGAAATAAATAAGGATTAAATATCATAACTTATAAACAGCAAGACCGCAGGCAGCTTAATCGCTGCTTGCGGTCTTATTTGCAGGATAATAAGAAAAGCCTCAGAAGCTTTTCTTATCTTGATCTCTTAATCCTCCCAAGGGCGGATTCTGTATTTTGCACCGATCGTATCACAGATCTTCCGGCATTCTGCCTCTTCCTCTTTTGTGATCGTGGTATCTACGGTTGACATGACTACATTTGGAACATACTTCGTACAGCTTCTTGCGAAATCAAGCATCGCATCAAAAGATTTGTCTCCGAACTTACTTCTGACCAGTTCATGATACCGGTCTGCATTCGGTGTATTCAAGCTGATCGATACCGTATCGATCAAACCTTCCATCTCCGGTGTGATATCCCTGCCATTTACAAGATTTCCCAGTCCATTTGTATTCAGACGTATCGGCATATGATAAGTCTCCTTTACAAATGCTGCTACCTTCTTCAGCACTTCAAAGGCTTCCGTTGGTTCACCGAACCCGCAGAATACAACCTCATCATACTGGCTCATATCGAATTTGGAAAATTCAGCAATTACTTCCTCTGCTGATGGTTCCCGCTCTAACCACAGGCTCTTTGATTCACCAACATGATCCATATTCTGTCTGAGACAGAACGTACATGCACACGGACATCTATTTGTCAGATTTACATACAGATTATTATGAACTTTATATAATATCTCCATTCTGCTTCGCCTCCTGTTATCTGGCAAGCTTGTACAGACATTCCTCAAAACACACCCCATCGGTCAACGGGAGCTCCATCTCAACGGAACGTTTTATACATTCTTTAATAAATACACTTGCCTTCTTAACTGATTCTGTAAAATCTACATTATTTACGGCATCTGCCGCAAGGATCGCTGAAAAGACATCTCCGGTACCGGAGCGCGACTCTCCGATCTTCTTTGTCTTAACAACGGTTACTTTTCCATCTTCATAGCAGAAGTTAGCAAGGAAGCTTCCCTGCCTGATTCCTGTTATCACAACTTTTGCCTGTCTGCTCTCTGACTGAGCCACCAGCTTCTCCGCCATAGCTTTCAGTTCTTCCATATGCCAGTCATCCTTATATGGTGTATCCGTCAGAACACATGCCTCTGTGGTATTTGGAGTAAGGATATCAGCAAACCGTACCAGCTTTTTCATCTGCTGGCACAGTTCGTCTGTATAGGTCGGATATGGCTTGCCATAGTCACCCATTACCGGATCTACGATCACCTTTGTCTCCGGTCTTTTAAAATCTGTAAGGAACTGTCCTACTATACTGATCTGTTCACTCGATCCAAGGAATCCGGTACAGATACCGGAAAACTGCAGATCCAGCTTCTTCCATTCATCGATATACCTCTGCATATGCTCTGTAAAATCTTCATAATAGAAGCTGTCAAATCCCGTATGGTTGGAAAATATCGATGTTGGAACCGGGCAGCACTGAACCTTCATTACAGATATGATCGGCATTGCTACTGCTACAGAACATCTTCCAAATCCTGAATAATCATTTATAACTGCTATCTTTTTCTGGTTATTATGGGAACCCTGCATGTCTCATATACCTCTCTGAGTATAAAATCCTGTCTTACTGTCTTACCTTGATGTGAACCTCACGGAGCTGCTGCTCTGTAACCTCACCAGGAGCACCACACATCAGATCCTGTGCATTTCCGTTCATAGGGAATGGAATGATCTCACGGATATTATCTTCATTACGAAGGAGCATAATCATACGGTCAACACCAGGCGCCATACCTGCATGTGGTGGTGCACCGAACTGGAATGCATTATAAAGTGCTCCAAACTTTGTCTTCAGATCTTCTTCTGTGTATCCTGCGATCTCAAATGCCTTTACCATGATCTGCATATCGTGATTTCTGACAGCACCGGATGAAAGCTCGATACCATTACATACGATATCATACTGATATGCGAGAACATCTAATGGATCTTTCTCATTTAAGGCCTCCAGACCACCCTGTGGCATGGAGAACGGATTATGTGTAAAGATGATCTTCTTTGTTTCCTTATCATACTCGTACATAGGGAAATCATTGATATAACAGAATCTGTATGCATTTTTCTCGATCATATCAAGTCTTGCACCGATCTCATTACGAAGCTGTCCTGCAAAGGAAGCTGCCAGTTCTTCTACATCAGCAATAAAGAAGATAGTATCTCCTGCTTTCAGATTTGCAAGTTCTGCGATCTCACTCTTCATATCATCCGGAATGAACTTATCGATCGGTCCCTTATATGTCATATCATCCAGAACTTCCAGATATCCAAGGCCGCCCATACCGATAGACTGAGCATACTTTAAGAGTTTCTCATGCTGTCCCTTTGACAGTTTCTTCGGTACATTGATCGCACGTACAGTCTTGCCGTGGAATGGCTTAAATGTACATCTCTGGAAGAAATCTGTCAGGTCGATGATACGAAGCGGATTGCGAAGATCCGGCTTATCTGTACCAAACTCTAACATTGCCTGCTTATAGCTGATGATCGGATAAGGAGCCTGTGTTACAACAGATCCCTCCGGTGCGAATTTCTCAAATGTTGCTGAGAGGACTTCCTCTCCTACTTTAAATACATCTTCCTGTGTAGCAAAGCTCATCTCAAAATCGAGCTGATAGAACTCACCCGGTGAACGGTCTGCTCTTGCATCCTCATCACGGAAACATGGTGCGATCTGGAAATATTTGTCAAATCCTGCAACCATCAGAAGCTGCTTGTACTGCTGTGGTGCCTGTGGCAAAGCATAGAACTTGCCTTTGAATTTTCTGGATGGAACAATATAGTCTCTTGCACCTTCTGGTGATGAAGCACACAGAATCGGTGTCTGGATCTCTAAGAATCCCATCTCTGTCATCTTCTGGCGAAGGAAGCTGATCACCTGTGAACGGAAGATCATGTTGTCTTTTACCTTTTTATTTCTAAGATCCAGATATCTGTATTTGAGTCGGACATCCTCTCTTGTCTCCTTGGATGTCATGATCTCAAATGGAACCTGCTTGTATACTCTTCCAAGCACTTCTACGGAATGTGCCTCGAGTTCGATCGTTCCTGTCGGGATCTTTGGATTGTATGTCTCCTCATCTCTGTGTTCGATCACACCTGAAATGGATACACAATCCTCTTTTGTAAGTCCATCTAATAATGAAGTGTCTCTCATAACTACCTGAAGTACACCATACATATCTCTCAGATCGATGAAAGATACACCACCATGGTCACGGATGTTCTCAATCCATCCTGCCACTTTCAGCTCTGCGCCAACGTCGCCTTCGCTGATCTCATTTAAGGTTCTGTTACGATAAATGTTTGAAATGGTCATTGTCTGCATTATCTCCTTTATCTGATTTTTTTATTTCACAGGCTGCATAAAAAAAGAACTATGCCTGCCCTGCATCCAGGACGAACATAATTCATATCCGCGGTACCACCTGATTTACTGTCTCTTATCTGACAGTCCCTTTCCTTGTTTCACGCACAATTGCGGCGCACCTACTGCTGTAAAATCTGTCTTTCGATATAACCATATCTGTTGCTCTGGTCTTATCTGCAAATGCTGCCTTTACAGGTTCAGATTGCGGCTGCTAGAGTGTTATTCACGCTTATTCATTCTGCCGGATTCTCACCACCGCCGGCTCTCTGGGAGCGATAAAAAACGCTACTTCTCTCCGTCTTCGCCTTTTCAATGTGTCAATTATATAGCAGGAAAAATGGCTTGTCAACGGACTTTTCTCAAAAATCCGCTCCCATTTACAAAAAACACTTGCCACATAAAAACAATTATGCTAGTATTGCTTTAAACCGTTGAAGGAGAGTAAGTACATGATGTGACAAACATCCCAGAGAGCTGCCGCTGGTGGAAGGCAGTATGTTTTCCATGATGGAATGGACTCCCGAGGGCGAGCTGAACGATGTGGTACGATTCATACATACACATCTTGTATGTAAGCCGGAGATGATACTCCGTTAAGAACGAGATATCTGTAGCGCATGTATTTGCAGACAATGAGCGGGCGTATCTGATACGTCAAGCCGGGTGGCACCGCAGGAAACATTTTCTAATGAACAATCTCCTGTCCCAGCATTTTATACTGGGGCAGTTTTTTTATGTCTTAATATTTATCACGAATGAACACAAAAATATTTGTTCCCAGGATAACCAAAACTATTTATACAAATGAATCAAGCATTGGAGGGTTATGATTATGAAAAAAGACGCAAACATTCCTTACAAAATCTATTTAAGTGAAAACGAGATCCCAAAAGAGTGGTATAACGTACGTGCCGATATGAAGAACAAACCGGCACCTCTGTTAAATCCGGGAACACTTCAGCCAATGACAGCCGACGATCTTCGTCCTGTATTCTGTGACGAACTGATCTCGCAGGAACTGGATGATACCACTCCATACATCCCGATTCCACAGGAGATCCAGGACTTCTATAAAATGTACCGTCCTGCTCCACTGGTTCGTGCTTACTGTCTGGAAGAAAAATTACAGACACCGGCTAAGATCTACTACAAATTTGAAGGAAACAACACCAGCGGCAGCCATAAATTAAACTCCGCTATCGCTCAAGCCTATTATGCTAAGAAGCAGGGATTAAAGGGTGTTACAACAGAGACCGGTGCCGGTCAGTGGGGAACTGCCCTCTCTATGGCATGCTCCTACTTCGATCTGGACTGTCAGGTATATATGGTTAAGGTTTCCTATGAACAGAAACCATTCCGTCGTGAAGTTATGCGTACTTATGGTGCAACCGTAACTCCATCTCCTAGTACAACAACAGAGGTTGGCCGCAAGATCCTTGCTGAGCATCCGGGAACAACCGGAAGCCTTGGCTGTGCTATCTCAGAAGCTGTGGAAGCAGAATCCAGGCAGGAAGGCTATCGTTATGTACTCGGAAGTGTACTGAACCAGGTATTACTTCATCAGACTGTTATCGGACTTGAAACAAAGACAGCACTTGACAAATATAACATCACCCCGGATATCATCATCGGATGTGCAGGCGGCGGTTCAAACCTTGGTGGTCTGATTTCCCCATTTGCAGGCGAGATTCTCCGTGGTGAGAAGAATTACCAGATCATCGCTGTAGAACCAGCATCCTGTCCAAGTCTGACAAGAGGTGTCTATGCTTATGATTTCTGTGATACCGGTAAGGTATGTCCACTGGCAAAGATGTACACCCTTGGAAGCGGATTCATTCCTTCGCCAAACCATGCAGGCGGACTTCGTTATCATGGTATGAGCCCAGTTATATCCCAGCTCTATCACGATGGCATCATTGAAGCCAGAAGCGTTGAGCAGACAGCAGTATTTGATGCAGCAACCCAGTTTGCAAGAGTGGAAGGTATCCTTCCTGCTCCTGAAAGCAGCCATGCGATCCGTGTTGCTATCGATGAAGCACTGAAATGTAAGGAAACCGGCGAAGAAAAGACCATCGTCTTTGGCCTGACAGGAACCGGATATTTCGATATGGTTGCTTATGGCAAATATAATGATGGTGAAATGAGTGACTATATTCCTACCGATGAAGATCTGAAGGCAGGCTTTGACGGAATTCCTCAGTTTCCGGGAAATGAATTTTAAACCGCCCCTATAAAAAGGAAGCTGGTAATACATATTATTACGCAAGACGCTTTCGCTCTATTTCTCATGTAGCGGTACTAAAGTTCTCCACTTCGTGGCTCACTAAGTACCGACATTCGAAAAGGCTTGCTTCATAATAGTATTGTCAGCTTCCTTTTTCTGGTATTCGACTCATAGGATATACTTTATACCCATATCTTCTCTTTCATTTTTATTCCGTCTTCTTTATCACCGCAACAACTTCCGGACTTCGGAGTTGTAGGTATCCGGATCGCTGGCTTTGCGGATTTTCTTTAATATCTTTTTCTGATCGGGAGCTTCAAAGAGGCGTTCCATGAATGACCACAGTTCTTTCATCTTAAACATGACATTTCTCGCCCCAAGACCGGCTTCCATATAACCGGCAAACAGTTCATCATGGAATGCCAACAGGATTCCTGCATCGTAGCAGCATCTCTGTTCTGCAATCTCCTGTGGAAGAAATGGATTTCCTATGATTCCACGTCCGATCATGATCTTATCAACCTGCGGATATCGCTCCTGAATATTTTTATAGCTTACAGCATCGGTAATATCACCATTGTAGCAGAGAACCGTTCCTGCCTGCTCTCCGTAGCGTTCTACTGCCAGATCGAACATGGAGAGGTCTACGCTGCCACCATAATAATCTTCTCTGGTTCTTGGATGAATGATCACCTCTGTAAACGGATATTTCATCAACACATCCAATATATCCGGGAATTCATCTGCAAATTCCATTCCCAGTCTGGTCTTTACAGATATTTTGCAGATATCGGCAGCAAATATCTCCTCAAGGAAATGATCAAGCTTGACGGGATCTGCAAGCATTCCTGAACCTTTTCCCTTTGAAACAACCGTCCCGGAAGGACAGCCCATGTTTATATTGATCTCATTATATCCCATATCAACTAAAACTGCCGCCGCTTTTATGAATCCCTCTGAATGATTTGTCAGAAGCTGTGGGATCACTGTTATTCCGGTATTATGTTCAAGAAGAACATCGGCGGTCTCACGATGTCTGAACGGTTTCCCTTTTGCAGGAGCTATAAAAGGCGTAAAATACCGGTCGATTTCTCCAAAATATTTCTGATATGCATTTCTATATATATATCCGGTTATTCCCTCTAAAGGTGCCAGGTAGAGCATCTTATTTTTCCTCCCAGTTACTAAAACATATGTCATTACGATAGTCGTCAGATTCAGTACTCAAATATAGCCAGTGATATATGTTATCTGCATATTCTCACTGGCTATATTCTAACTTATATTTCTATTATACTTTTTTATTATTCTACACTGTAGTTTGGAGCTTCCTTAGTGATATGAATATCATGTGGATGGCTCTCTTTCAATGATGCTGCTGAGATCTTAACAAACTCTGCTTTCTCATGTAATTCAGGAATGTTGTGAGCACCACAGTATCCCATACCGGAACGAAGTCCACCTATCAACTGGAATACAGTATCTTCAACAGAACCCTTGTATGCAACACGTCCTTCTACGCCTTCCGGAACAAGCTTCTTTGCATTCTCCTGGAAGTATCTGTCCTTGCTTCCATTCTCCATAGCTGCGATAGAACCCATACCTCTGTATACCTTGTACTTACGTCCCTGATATAATTCGAAATCACCAGGAGCTTCATCTGTACCTGCAAATAAGCTGCCCATCATACATACATTTGCACCTGCTGCAATTGCCTTTGTGATATCACCTGAATACTTGATACCACCATCAGCGATAACAGGAATTCCAGCATTCATAGCTGCATCATAGGCTTCCATAATAGCTGTAATCTGCGGAACACCGATACCTGCTACAACACGGGTTGTACAGATAGAACCAGGTCCGATACCGATCTTAACTGCATCTACACCCATATCGATCATTGCCTGTGTACCAGCCTTAGTAGCTACATTACCGGCAATAACCTGAAGATCCGGATACTTCTCCTTTACCATCTTGAATGTACGAAGTACATTTGCTGAATGTCCGTGTGCTGTATCAATAACGATCGCATCAACCTTTGCTGATACAAGTTCAGCAACACGATCCAGAATATTTGCTGTACATCCAACAGCTGCTGCACAGAGAAGTCTGCCCTGTGAATCTTTCGCTGAATGTGGATATTTGATCGTCTTTTCAATATCCTTAATTGTGATAAGTCCCTTTAATCTGAAATCATCATCAACGATCGGAAGTTTTTCTTTACGAGCCTTTGCAAGGATTCTCTTTGCTTCCGGTAACGTAATACCTTCCTTTGCTGTGATCAGACCTTCTGAAGTCATCGACTCGCTGATCTTCTTGGAATAGTCTTCCTCAAACATCAGGTCACGGTTTGTAATGATACCAACTAATTTGCCATCTTCTGTGATAGGCACACCTGAAATTCTGAACTTTGCCATAAGTGCATTTGCATCGGCAAGTGTATGCTCTGGAGATAAATAAAATGGATCAGAAATTACACCATTCTCAGAACGCTTAACTTTGTCTACCTCTTCTGCCTGCTCCTCGATTGACATATTCTTGTGAATAACACCGATACCACCCTGACGAGCCATGGCAATAGCCATTCTATGCTCTGTTACTGTATCCATACCGGCACTCATAAGAGGAATCTGAAGCTGTATTTTCTTTGTTAAGTTAGTTGTTAAATCCACGTCATTTGGAAGTACCTCAGAATATGCAGGTACTAATAATACGTCATCAAATGTAATTCCTTCGCCTACGATCTTACCCATTTTTTTCTCTCACTTTCCTTTTTTTTATTTGTAAGTTGATATAACAGGAGCATTCAAATGAACGCTCCTGTTATATCCAAAATATATGATGCTATGCTATCAAATAACCTATTTAATGTCAAGATTATTTATTACCAAAAAAATCCTTTTTTTATGAGCAAAAATCAGCTATCTTTATTCTTCCGTCGCCGGTGCATGATAAATAAATGCTTCCGACTTTCCAATGTCAATGCTGTCATCACCCACCTGGGCAACATAGACTTCCTCACCATCGTCAAATGTAATATCAGGAATAAAGAGAGTATTTCGGTCTATATAGATTGTTTCCTTCTTGAAACCATTATTGATCCAGACAAAACTACATTCATTGAAATTCTCACCCTTGATATAATACCCATGGAGCTGTTCCGGTGCTTTCTCCGGATCATCGGATAATTTCTGATAATCGCCTTCTTTTATATCCGTAATGTAGATCGGTTCTACCCCATACTTCATATCGGTAGGTTCATATGGCCACCCATCCGGGTACATATAACGCTTGCCATATAACATATCATATTCTACATTCCACATTACATCACTGTATTCAGGATCATCTTCGCTGTAAAGTGTGTGTACCTTCTGCATGGCACTCTTTTCAAGTCCGATTACATCAAACAGCTTCGTACTCAGATCATAAGCCGGGATGTCTTCATCTTTGTCAATAAAATGTTTCATATTACTCCACATAAAATATTCTGTCTGGTACAGATTTCCATTCTTTATGTCATCATTTGTCAATTCAAATCCAGGTAAATGGTCACCATACATAACCAGTACCACATCTTCATCAAAATTCTTCAATTCTTCAATTAAATCACCGATAAATTCATCCATCTCATGAAGCTGGTTACAATAATAGGTCCATTCGTTATCCAATTCTTCACTGCCTGTACCTGTCACTTTTACCGGATAAGAATAATTCTCATAATCCAACTCACTTGGATATCTTCCATGTCCCTGAACGCTGACCGTGAAAATAAAATCTCTATCCTCTGTAGACTTCAATGTCTTCATGATCTCCCCGGTCAGTACATTATCCTTTTCCCAGTTTTTCTGTGTATGTTCTACATTATACATGTATTCCATCGGCGTAAATGTATCAAAGCCCAAGTTCTTGTATACGATATAACGATCATAGAATGTACCGTCATGATTATGCATGGCATGAGTGGAATAACCAAGCTTCTTAAACTGCGTTGCCATTGTTTCACATGTTGTATCTCCAAGTACGGTCTTATACGGATATTCCCCGGCTCCAAAATATGCCACATCAAATCCGGAAAGGACTTCAAATTCTGAGTTTGCCGTTCCTGCTCCGATCGCCGGCATCGTAAGAAATCCTGATGCACATTCATCCTTTAATTTTGTGAAATTTGGAATTGGATTCATATTGAATGATAACTTTTTTACATATGATGGATCCATAAACGATTCCAGCTGAACCACGATCACATTTGGCTTTCTTTTTGCAAATTTTGCGCCCGAAGCCTGAACCGTATCAAGTTCATCCTTGATCTCAAGCATCCTTTCTTTACTGTAATCAGATGGTTCACTGATTCCAACATCTACTACACTGTTTGAAAAACAATATACAAATCCATATTTATCATATGCTGTTGCAAGGTTAGCGAAGTTATCTGAGATTGCCTGTGCATTTAATGCAATCTTGGTAAACAGCATAACCATACAGAATGTGGCAACGATCAGAACCGTTGTACGGATTCTGTAAATATTTCCCTGAATCGTCGGGGATTTTAAAAACAGTATGATAACTGCTGCCAACGCAACAAATAATGCTATTCCGATGAATACAATCTGCCATACGGAGAAATACTTATCAATAATGGTGATCGTGTTTCTCGCCATCAGCATATCGATCGCTGAAAACGGCGTGATACGGAAACCTAAAACAATACAGTTTGTTACACCACAAAGAAGCCATGCAAATGAGATAATACCGTAACCAAATACTCTCTTACGCATCAGCAGTGCTAATGTTAATGTAAAGAAAATAATGGAACAGTTATATAAGAACACCAAAGGCTCATTTGTAATATATTTCATCGTATTGATAAATGAATGTCTTCCAAGTATCTCCAAAATAATATCCAGCACAATTGCGATCGCAACACACTGGAATATAGCTGTACTACACAATTTCTTCAATTTGTCTTTCATCTAAAACTCCATTCTGCCATGATTCGGCAACTAATAACCAAATAATTACTGTTATCTTCTCCTCTTATTCCAATGCATATATTTCCAGAATAAGATTAAATCGATTTCATTATAAGCATTCCTTTCTTTTTATTCAATCCGCAAAATTTACAAATAATTACTTCGTTTTTTAATTTTTTGCGTAATTTTTACTTACTTTTATTCTGTTTTTACAAATGGGAATGCCTTATATGATGGGAAGATATCATATTCCGGGGGAAACTACAATAGAACAATTATTAAATCTTTTTTAGGAATTTTAAGATGATTAATACTTTGAACCCAAATGAGCCACTGTCATTTAGCAGAAAACACGCAGGACTCTCCTCCTTTCGATTCCGATCCGATCTGCATGGAACGCCGGGCACGATTAATTCGTTGTGTCCTTTGTTCCAGCATCGGATCATCGAAAGTCAGCAGTCTATGCTACTGTTTTTCTGATAATTGGCAGTGGCTCATTTGGGTTCAAAGCCTTTACTATATAAAAATAGGAAGTCTTAAAAGACTTCCTATAAAATATTAAAAGCGCGAGACGGGGATCGAACCCGCGACCCCCTCCTTGGCAAGGAGGTGCTCCACCGCTGAGCCACTCGCGCATTTTCCATTGTTGTGATTTGTTTGCCTCACAACAATGGATATGTTATCATAAGACGTTGTTTCTGTCAACAACTTTTTTCATCTTTTTTATATAATTTTTTCACACAATAATTTACCGCATTGAGCCTAGTTATTTTTATCCCCTGAAGCCGTCTGAACAGCCTCATTTTCAACGATCTGCACTCGTCCTTTTGCGCTGCGGACATATCCAATGATGAGTACAACTGCACCAACCAAAAAACATGCAAATCCGAGAATCTGCGATACACGGATACCGGAATTACCAATCATTAAGGAATCCGTACGAAGTCCTTCAATGATACATCTTCCAAGTCCATAGCCTGCTACATAAATAAATGCAAATTCTCCTGTAAACCTCTGATGCTTTCTATATATAAGAAGAAAGATCAGCAACATCAGATTCCAGAGTGACTCATACAGGAACGTAGGATGCACTGTTATACATTCTACGCCATGAAGTGTCTGTGTATTTGCAAGCATGGTATCTGAGATCACGCCGCTGTTGATCAGACTGTTTAATGTTCCTTCATGTCTATAGTAATCAAGAGGGATTCCCATCGCAAATACAGAATCTGTATATGCACCAAACGCTTCCCTGTTGAAGAAATTGCCCCATCGTCCGAGGATCTGTCCGATCAGCAGACCAAAGACCGCTGTATCAGCAAGCCGAAGCACATTGATCTTCCGTTTCTTTGCAAAGATGCAGCCGGTAATAATACCTGCAATTACACCACCGTAGATCGCAAGACCGCCACCTCTGATATTCAGCATACCAAGGATAGTTTCTTTTACATTTCCTGCTATTATATACTGATCCAGGCGGAACAATACATAATAGATCCTTGCACCTAAGATCACCGGAATGATCAGGATCAGGATAAAGTCCAGATACTTCTCCGGATCCTGACCTGTCCGCTTTGCTTCATTTATCACAAGGAAATAGGCAAGGATAAATCCGCACATAATAATGATACCGTAAAAACGAATCTCAAAGCTGCCAATGGATATATGATCGCCTACATGCTTCAGGAAGATTCCCAGATGCGGGAAGATAATACTGTTAAAATATTCTGAAATTGTTTCCATTTTCTTGTTATCTCCTAAAGGAAGCTGTTTTATACATTAAACTTAAAGAGAATGATATCGCCGTCTTCTACCACGTATTCTTTACCTTCCTGTCTTACCAGACCTTTTTCCTTTGCGGCTACCATATTGCCACATTCCATAAGATCTTTATAGCTTACAACCTCTGCCTTGATGAATCCACGTTCAAAATCAGAATGGATCTTGCCGGCTGCTCCCGGTGCTTTTGTTCCCTTCTTGATCGTCCATGCTCTGGATTCTGTCTCACCTGCTGTCAGATAACTGATCAGTCCAAGCAGTGAATAACTTGCTTTTATCAGCTTATCAAGGCCGGATTCTTTTACACCAAGGTCTTCCAAGAACATCTTCTTTTCTTCGTCATCCAATTCTGCCAGTTCCTGTTCAATCTGTGCACAGACAACAAATACTTCTGAATCGAATTCTTTTGCATATTCTTTTACTTTCTGAACATGCTCATTTGATGCACCATCATCTGCTACATCGTCTTCACTTACATTTGCCGCGAAGATAACCGGCTTCCATGTAAGAAGGTTGTATTCCTCGATCCAGCCCTGCTCGTCCTCATCTGTTACTTCCAGAGTCTTTGCAAGCTTGCCTTCCTCCAGATGTGCTTTGATACGCTGCTGGAAATCCAGCTCTTTTGCAAGCATCTTATCATTTCTTGCACCACGGATTGTCTTTGCGATTCTACGATCCAGGACTTCGATATCAGAGAAGATCAGCTCCAGATTGATCGTCTCAATATCACGGATCGGATCAACCGAACCATCTACATGAATAACATTTGTATCTTCAAAGCATCTGACAACGTGAACGATCGCATCTACCTCTCTGATATTTGCAAGGAACTGATTTCCAAGGCCTTCGCCCTTTGATGCGCCCTTTACAAGTCCTGCGATATCTACGAATTCGATAACAGCTGGTGTGGTCTTAGCTGAGTGATACATCTCTGTCAGCTTGTCCAATCTCTCATCCGGTACTGCAACGACACCTACATTGGGATCGATGGTACAGAATGGATAGTTTGCTGATTCTGCACCTGCTTTTGTCAGAGAGTTAAATAATGTACTTTTTCCAACGTTTGGAAGTCCAACTATGCCGAGCTTCATGGTTATAATTCCTCCTTAAAACCTTGATTTATAAGGTCATACAACTCATACCATTCAGCCATATGCCGTTATGTCAGATGACTGTTCAAAGTTGATGCCACAAGGTAATTTTTCTCTATGTTCTTGTTCTTTACCTATATAATGGCATAAAAACGCCCCAAAATAGCACGATGATTATACTACATTGGGGCATAAAATTCAATGATTATCAACTAATTGCATTCAGATAGTTGCATTCAGATTCCAAGTTTTATCCTTATAATCCCAAGGATCAGCAGATGTACCGGATAGAACAGGTAGTTCACAAGTTTGTTCTGCTTTCCACGTTTTCCATTATAAGTAAGTGTCAGACCAAAACCTAAAAGTGCCCACGGTTCTTTATACATTGCTGCAAAGTTAAATGGGAGTGCAATAATCGGTCTGTCATGAAACAAATACAGGAAATAACCGATCAACACTGCATGGAAGTCATAATCCAAACTTAGGTTCACGGATATCAGACTGGCAGCTGCTACAATTATAAATGATACCAGATACCACAAAAGCTTCGGCAATGTCTGCATTTTCTTCTTCAGAACATCAATGATCCAGATCATCGCCAACACCAGAGCAAGGGTAAACATGATATTATTCCAGTTTATTTCAAAAAACACTCCGGATGAACACATATCAAACGGAACCTCGGATATAATTCCAAATAACAGCAATGTTCCCAAATATCTCCATCGGTTTCTTGTTTTAAAATAACCTTCCACCAGCAGAAAGATAAAGATAGGAAATGCGATTCTTCCCAGTATATCGAACAGTCCACTCATAATGACTAAGCCCCTGTTATTAAAATAAGGGAAAAATGTCTTATTTACATGGTCGATCAGCATCGATGTAAATGCTATGTATTTCAATTGTGCACCGGATAATAATTTTATCTTTTCTTTCATAATTAATAATTTTCTTCACGTACTTCAAAATAGCTCTGTGGATGGTTGCAGACCGGGCATACCTCAGGAGCCTTTGTTCCTACTATGACATGTCCACAATTACGGCACTCCCATACCTTGACTTCACTCTTTTCAAATACCTGTGCAGTCTCGATATTCTTAAGAAGGGCGCGATATCTCTCCTCGTGATGCTTCTCGATCTCACCAACCGCTCTAAACTTCGCCGCAAGTTCAGGGAAGCCTTCTTCCTCGGCTGTCTTTGCAAATTCTTCATACATGTCTGTCCACTCGTAGTTCTCACCCTCGGCTGCGGCTGCAAGATTTGCTTTTGTATCACCGATACCTGCCAATTCTTTAAACCACATCTTCGCATGTTCCTTCTCGTTGTCTGCGGTCTTAAGGAATAATGCAGACATCTGCTCATATCCTTCTTTCTTTGCTACAGATGCAAAATAGGTATATTTATTCCTTGCCTGTGACTCTCCTGCGAATGCTTCCTGTAAATTCTTTTCTGTCTGTGTTCCTGCGTACTTATTTGCTGCCATAATTTTCTCCTCCGTTATTTTAATATTATTAATCATCTTATAGTCTATATTTTGATAAAATCTCTAAAAACCTGTGTTAAAGATTTTCTTATTAAGATTTATTCTCAATAGTAATTATATATGACTATCAATATTTTGTCAATTATAATATAGAAATATTTATTACAATCTTATCTCTCGTTAATAATGCGACAACCTCTGTATGCTCGGTAAATGGAAAGAGGTCAAACGGTGTGATCTTCAACACCTGATAACCATGTGATGTCAGGTATTTCAGATCTCTTGCAAGGGTATCCGGCCCGCAGGAAATATAGACTACCTTACGCGGTGACAGGGTTACAACGGAGGAAAGGAATTCTTCCGTACTTCCTGAACGAGGTGGATCCATAAACACAACATCGACCTGCTCATCCGCTTCTGCCAGCTCTACCATGAACCTGCCTGCATCATTTGCACAGAACTCGATATTTTCTACCTTATTCATCCGGCTGTTGATCTTCGCATCACGGATCGCTTCTTCATTCAGTTCCACGCCGATTACACGTTTTGCCCGGTCACTTGCCACGATACCGATCGTTCCGATTCCGCAGTATGCATCAATAACCGTTTCTTTCTTTTTCAGATCCGCATATTTGATCGCCTTGTTGTATAATTTCTCCGTCTGGACAGAATTGATCTGGTAAAAGCTTCCCGGTGACAGGCGAAACCGTTTGCCACAGAGAACATCTTCTATATAGCCTTTGCCATAGATGACCTGATTCCGGTCGCCTAATACCATATTTGTATCCTTTGTATTTATATTCTGAACGATCGTTGTGATCTCCGGGTGAATCTTCAGAAGTGCATTTGCAAAATTCTTCTTCGACGGAAATACCGGGGATGCTGTCACAATGATCACCATGATCTGTCCGGTCTGATGAGCCGTCCGAATCAGCACATGACGAATCAGCCCATATCCGCTGTCTTCATTATAGATCATCATTTTAAATGACTGGAACAGACCTGTGATATCCTGAATGATCGCATCTGCCCGCTGATCTTCGATCTTGCATCCCTTTGTCTCTACAACATTATGCGTTCCCTCCTGATATCTGCCGGAGATGATCGTTCCGTTCTTCAGCTTTCTGAATTCTGCACAGACTTTATTCCTGTAATAATACGGATCTTCCATTCCCACGATCGGATCGACCGGGGCAAATCCTGAAAGCAGCTTTTCCATCTCATCCTGCTTCTTTGCAAGCAATCTCCGGTATTCTTCGTCTGTGTATTCGTATACTGCGGGCTTGGGCTTCTTCTGATTCTGCGACTTTTTGCTATCCGTTTTTTTATTCTGTGGATAATTCTTTCTGCTGTCTGTCTTTCTGTTTTGTGGCTGCGTTCCTTCGTTATTCGACTTTCTATTCTTGGACTGAGTTTTTCCGCCATCTTGTTTTCTATTTCTCGGCTGTCCCTTTATATTCTCTCTCATATTTATAATTCCTTTCATATCTCTCGTCTAAACATAGCAAAAACCAAACACATGGTCAACAACATTTCCCTGAATGTATATGACACATGGTCTGGTTTTTCCTTTGCTCTATGCTTCGCCTGTCAGGACGACTTTTGTCATATCATGTCCGACCGCATCCAGATACGGTCCAAATACATCTGCCGAACGCATCCGCAGACTGGAGGTATTCACACATGGGTGGCAGCCAAGATACTCGCCTTTTAACACATCTTCATCCACCAACAGCCGTACATGATGCTCCGTATCATTCATCAATCCCATGACGCTGACAGCACCCGGTTCAATATCCAGATATTTCTCCATATCCTCTGCCGATGCAAATGACAGTCTCGCACTTCCGATCTGTGAAGTGATCTCCTTTGTCTTAAATGGCTTGTCGCCTGGCATCATCAACAGATAAAACTGCGTCTTCTGACGATTGCACAGGAAAAGGTTCTTACAGATCGTTGCCTGCAATGTCTTATCAATCTCCTCACATACTTCCATCGTAAATGCCGGTTCATGATCGACTCTCTTATATTCTATTCCAAGATGGTCAAGGAAATCATATACCCGGATCTCCTTCGCCAATCTTCCTTCCGTATTCTCCGGTCTTCCATCCAAAAGCTCCAACCGTATCTGTCCTCCTGTCTCTTATATCTGTCTCTACTGCTCTGTCTGTTGTTCATCTAACAAATGTTCAAATTCAGGAAGTGGAACAGGTTTGGAGAAATAAAATCCCTGTGATACACTACAGCCATTATCATAGAGGAAATCCGCCGTTCCACGATTCTCCACACCTTCTGCTATAATGCTCAGACCTAAGTCATTTGACATAGATATCACATGGGAAATGATCGTCTTACCCTGTTTGCTGTCGAGACATTCATCCAGGAACAGCCGATCCATCTTCAACACATCAAATGGTGTATTCTTCAACATGCAAAGGGAAGAATAACCTGATCCAAAATCATCCATCAGCAAGGTAAATCCCGCCTGCTTCAGGCTGTTGATATAAGACAATGATTCTGCATTTTCCGTTGTCTCTGTAATCTCCAACTGGAATAATTCCATCGGAATCTGATATTTGTCGATCAGATTCTTGATATAGCCTGCAACATCTTCCTTCTGAAGATAGGTTCTCGATACATTTACCGAAACTGGCAGAGGTTCTCTGCCGGCGTCCAGCCATCTTCTGATGATCTTACATACCGTTTCCCACATGAAACAGTCTAATTTGTAGATAAATCCATTTGCCTCAAATACCGGAATAAATTCCATCGGTGACTTGCACTTTCCATTTGCATCGATCCAACGCACAAGTGCCTCTGCTCCAACAATCTTTGCATGACTTCTGTCATACTGGTATTTCGGCTGAAGATAAACCTGAAATTCTTCCCGTCTCAGAGCCTCCTCCTCGACTTCCTCGATCGCACCCGTCTGCTTCACATGGTTCATCAGGGTATCCTCATAGAATACTACCTTATTTAAGATCGTCCGCTTACCCTCTGCACGGGCAAGTCCTGCTTCATCTCCATGCTTGCGATATGCCGTTGAATTACCCGGTACGATATTTACTCCATATGTAATGCTTAACTTGATATCACCGTATCTGCGGATCTTCTCATCCAGCTTATCAATAAATTCCATGATCTCTTCTCGGGAATTATAATAAGTCACGACCTGGAAAACATCTGCCGACAATCTGCAATGCAGATGATCTTCATCGCACATCACATCCAGCGTGTCGTATATATAACGAAGAATGTCATCTCCTGTATCGCTGCCATACTTCTCATTGATATACTTAAATCTGCGGATATCAAACTGAATATATGCATACTCCCGTTCCGGATGTTCCGCCTGAAAACGTGCAATCTTCTTAATAAAAAACGCCGGATTCTTGTCATTGCTAAACGATGTCACAATCTCCCGGTTCTCTAATTCCTGTTTGCGCATAATCCGTATCATGCCTACATATTCCCGAACCAGTCCGTTCTCATCTTTCTCAAGGTAACAAAGGACTGCCATCAGGACTTTCTTTCCGGATCTGGTCTCCAGATGCACCCAGGTCTCCAGATCATCCATCTTGATCGGCTCTTTTGTTCCCTGCTCAATCTGTCGGTACAGATTACACATTTTACTCTTCTCTGTCTCATCTATGCATGTACATTCGCAGAATGCTTTTAGTAAATTTTTATCATCCGGATTCAACTCATCGGGCAGAACATCATTTTCCTCGATCGTATAAAACCGATCGTGCAGATTTGCATAAAAATATATGGCATCACAGTGATTTTTCCTTATTCTGTTAATCTCTCTCCATGATTCAAATGCCATAATAACACCTTCTCCCAACATTGAATACTTACTTAATTTTACATGTTCTGTTCCCATAAGGGCTCATTATTATATATATTCTAACATGTTCTTTAGTAAAAAGGAAGTTCGCATCCAGCTTAATTGTTCGGAAATTAAGTGAAATTTTGGTTAATCAATTACTTAATTTCTTGTTAATTGTCAACCAGTCAAGGAACGCTTCGCAGCCTTCTACAACATCTTCATAGGTCTCCCGGAAATTCCCACTATACCATGGATCTCTGACATCTGTATCCCGT